>JBMFPL010000091.1:0-10684 GCA_049969115.1 Bryobacteraceae bacterium
AACATCTCCCTGGCGCGGGCGAGGTCCGATTCGATGCCCATATCGAGATAGCCCATCTTGGGGAGTTTGCGCAAAACGGCCAGATAGGGTGTGCCGTTCCAGTTACAAGTGTGAACTCCGAAGCGGGCGAAGGAGCGAGCAATGCGCGTGTCAGATTCGAGCAGCGAGCGCGCGTAAGCGGCCGGGGGAAATCATGTTCACCGTGCAGTTACTCACGCACATGTAATCAATGGGAAAGCCCGAGCGGCGCTGGCGTTCGTGGACCATTCGGGCCAAGCCAATGATGACGTCAGTGACAAGGGCAAACAGGCGGGCAGCGAGCTCGGGCCGGTCCACCATGTCCAAGAAAACCTGCTGGCCGCGCAGCCGGAAGGCGACGTTTAGGACGCCCTGCCAGTTGAGGTCGCCGTGGACGGGGCCGTAGCGCGCGGCCATGAGTTCGATCTGGGCGACAAGGTACTCGACGAAGGGGCCGGCGAGCAAGCGCGCAGCGTCGAGCTCTTCGATCTGGGCGGGATCGAGCTCATGACCAGGTTCCGGATCCGGCCAGCGGTCCGGATAGTAGCGCACGGGGACCCCGAAAACAGCGGGAATCACGCAAGCACCTAGCAGCCGGCGATGGTGACAACATCGCGTTGGAGGGGCCCACTCCATTGCTCGAAGTCGGGGAATGCCTGATTGAGCGCGGCCCGCATGAGCAGGAGAGTGCGGCGGCGGTATTCCGGGTCGGCATGCCAGCGCTCGGTGAACTGGACGCCGCAGCGGTTGTGATACCAGCGGGGCTCGAAGCCGAAGACGGGCCGGAGGGGCGGTTCGCTGCCGTCGGCGGGCTCCCGGCGCGCAGGGGCTGCGATGGGGATCCAGCTTCGCAGTTGGTTGCGCCAAGGCGACGCCTCGGTTTGGTGGGGCATCGAGCAGCCGAGCTCCTCGGCAGGCATGACGATGGGAAAACGATAGCACGGGCCGGATAACTCTGGCAAACGGGTCCCGACAGGCGCGGGAGGGGACGTTTTCGGGTTCGCCCTCGAGAGCCCCCGCCTCCCGGCCCCAGCAGTTGAACGATGGCTGGCTGCCGGTACCCGGACCCAAGCCACGATAGCCATCCGGACAAGCCAGCGGCGCCTCGGCCGGGGGGCTGGGGTCCGGCCTCGCCCCGCCGGAACCCGACGGTAAGCTCGCCGGCAGCCCAGGCCGCAGCCAGAGCCGGGTGCGCCCAAGGCTCTGGCGTTGTGCCGGCACCGGTGGTAGTATTGACGCAGCACTACGAAAAGAGGGCGAAACCCATGAAGGCCTATTGGCGTGTTTGGGTATTCCTGCTGGGTTGCAGCCTGGCGGCGACGGCGCAATCCAGGGGAACGATTTCGGGCGTTGTCACCGATCCGGCGGGCGCCAGCATTCCTAACGCGAAGGTGCGGGTCAGCGCCCCGGCGATTGGGCTGGCCAAAGAAACGGTGACGAACCAGAACGGGTATTTCACGGTGACCTCTCTGCCCGCAGGCGATTACGACGTGGCGGTAGAAGCGCCCGGATTCAAATCCCTGGCTCGGACCGGGCTGCGGCTGGATGCAGACGCGGTGTTGAGCCTGACGCTGACGATGGAGCTGGGGCAGGTGACCGAGCGGGTGGAGGTGACCGGTGAGGCGCCGCTGGTGGAAACCGCGCACGGCGAAATTTCCCGGATGGTGACCCAGCAGCAACTCCAAAACTTCGCCTTGCCGGGCCGGAACCCGTTTTACATGCTCGGCATCATGCCGGGGGTGGTCAGCCGGTACGGCAACTTCATGACCGACTTCCGGGGCGGCTCCTATTCGATGGGGGGACTGCAAATCAACGGGCAGCGAAAAGATACCAACTTCATCAGCGTGGATGGGATCAACAACGCCCGAACGCGGGATGGGGTGCAGCAGAACAACATCCTGGGGGTGGACTTCATCGAAGAGGTGAAGGTCCACACCACACACTACGCGCCGGAATTCGGTCGGAACACGGGGGCGCAGATCCACTTCGTCACCCGCCGCGGCACACAGGAATTTCACCTTTCCGCTTATGAGTTTTACTTCAGCGACACCCTGGCGGCCTGCCCTTACGTGGTAGGCTGCGCGGCCAAGCCGCGCATCCGCTATCACAACTACGGTTACACGCTGGGCGGGCCGATTTACATCCCGCGGCGTTTCAACACGGACCGCACCAGGCTCTTCTTTTTCCTCGGGCTGGAGGGCCGCTACAACTCCGGCTCCAATCAGAAGCTCTCCATCGTGCCGACGACGCAGGAGCGCAACGGCGACTTCAGCGCCAGCGCACTGAAACCACTGGATCCGGACACCAAGGCCCCGTTCCCCGGGCACATCATTCCCGCCTCCAGAATCAGCACGCTGGGCAAGGCGCTTCAGAAAATCTATCCGGATCCCAATTACACCGGCCCCGGCGGGAATTACTACGCATTCCGCAGCCAGCCGACCGAGAGCTGGGATCAGATCTACCGAGTGGATTACAACATCAGGCCGAACTGGCAACTGACGTTTCGGGCCATGCCCGGCATCCAGGATTTCACCTCCTGGTTCGACAACACGGGCAACAACATCCCGCTGTTCCGCGTGAACCGCAAGCGTTACGGCGACAACTATGTGCTGACGCTGAACACCACGTTGAATCCTACTACGGTGAACGAGCTGAGTTTCGGGTACTCGGCTTATCGGGAGGGCTTCAGGATCCTGGACGAAGGAGTCAAGCGCTCGACCTATGGGATCAACTTCCCTACCCTCTTCGCGATCAACAATCCCACGCGGATCCCCAACGTGAGCATCACCGGTTACACAGGGATCGGATCAGGCAACATCAGCAAGGTGCGCACGCCGACTTATATTCTGCGCGACAACTTCAGCAAGATCCTGGGATCGCACGCGTTCAAAGCGGGACTGTACTGGGAAGCCATGAACATGAACGAGGTGAACAACCCCAACGACAACGGGTCGTTTTCCTTCGGGCTCACCGCAGCCAACCCGCGCAACTCGGGCAACCCCTGGGCCAACGCCCTGCTGGGGAATTTCGATGCCTACTCGGAGACCGGGCCGGCGGTGCAGACGGTCTACCAGGCCTACGACCGTGAATTCTACGTACAGGACAACTGGCGGGTGCACCGGCGGCTCTCGGTGGAGTACGGCTTGAGGTGGGCGTTCATCTCGCCTTGGGGAGCGAAGTGGAACAATGTGGTTGCGTTCATGGCCCATTTCTGGGACCCGACCAAGGCGCCGCAAGTGGCGGTCAACGGCGCGCTGGTTGCGGGAACAGGCGACCCTTACAACGGCCTGGTGCTCCCGGGGAGCGGGTTCCCTGAATCGGCCAGGGGCCGGGTGGCGGTCTATGACGATCCGGCGGTGCGCGCGCTGTTCCGGGGCATCCCCTCGAAACTCCATCCCATCCGCAAGGACAATCTCCAGCCCCGGTTGAGCTTCGCCTGGGATGTGCTGGGCAACGGGAAGCTGGCAGTCCGCGCGGGCGCCGGGATTTTCCATTCGGTGACGGGCATAGCGTATTCGGGATGGTATCTGGGGGCGAGGGCGCCCCTGACGCTGGAGGCCACGGTGACCAACGGGCACGCAGACAACCCGGGCAGCGGCGTACCCAGCACGACCAGGTTCCCGATCAATGCGGGCGCGCTGCCGCGCGACTATGAAATTCCCACCATGTACAACTACAGTTTCGGCATCCAGACTGTCGTGCCCTGGAACACGCAATTGGATGTGAGCTACGTGGGGAACTCGGGCCGGCACCTGTCGTTCGCCAGGCCGCTGAATTTCCTGACCCCGGAAGAACAGGCTGCGCATCAAGGCACGGACTTGCGGCGCTTTTACCCCTACCGCGGCCTGGGAAGCCTGACCATGGTGGAGCCGTCAGTAACTTCGAGCTATAACTCGCTCCAGTTGGCGGCGCGGCGCCGCACGGGTCAGTTGACTTACTCGGTATCCTACACGCTGGGCAAGATCATCGGCTACGGCAACGAGGGAATTGCCAGCGGCATCCAGAACCCGCTGAACCTGCGGGCGGAGCGTTCGGAGCTGGAAGAAAGCCGGCGTCACTGGCTGGTGATCACACACACCTGGGAGCTTCCCTGGCACAAGAACCAGCGCGGCTGGCTCGGCCGGCTAACCGGGGGCTGGAGCGTCTCCGGCGTGTGGACATTCGCCACCGGGCGGCTGTTCGGACCGACGGTGACAGCGGTGGCCCGGGGCGTGGCTACGCGGCCCAACGTCGTGGGAGAGTGGTACCTGCCGAAGGAGCAGCGAACGCTGTTCCGGTTCTTCCGGACCGAGGCGTTCGCGCGCCCGCCCGACTGGACCTACGGCAACGCGGGCAAGTGGATCATCCGCGGTCCGGGAGCCTACGACCTGAGTGCGTTCGCGCTCAAGGACGTGCGGATCCTGGAGAACGCGCGGGTCCAGTTGCGGCTGGAGGCCTTCAACGCGATGAACCACATGAACCTGGAAAGCATCAACACGCAACTGGGCAATCGGGCCTTCGGCCAGGTGTCTGGCACCGGCGCGCCGCGGTACTTGCAGATCGGGGCCAAGTTGCTGTGGTGACGGCCAGGCCTGCGCAGGCGGCCGCCTGAGGCCCAGGAGTGGCCCGACCCGAGTCCGCAGAATGATCTCGGTTTGCACCGCGGGACGTCATCGCCTGCCCGGGCAATGTTTCTGGCGATGGACTGCGAGGGAAACCGTTCGCTGAAGTATGCGACGGGCCCAGGAGCCAGCGCAAAAAATGATTTGACACGGGCAGGGCTCGTGGACTAGCATGGACGGCGCGCGGTTCCCTTCGGCTAAGCAGGGAACGCGCAGGAGGCAGGCCGTGAAAACCAATCCTTGCTGCACCCGAGCGGCCGCCACGCTCATCTTCGCACTGGCGGCGATCTCCCTCGAGGCCCAGACGGGCACCGGCGTGATCCGCGGCACGGTGACGGATGCGACCCGGGCGGTAATCCCCAACGCGAAGCTCACCCTGAAGAACCAGGCGACTGGCCTGACGTGGGAGACCCAGAGCACCACGGTGGGCATCTTCTATTTCGGGGCTTTGCCGCCGGGCAACTACACACTCACGGCGGAGGCGGCCGGTTTCAAGAAGTGGTCGGGGTCACTGACGCTGGACGTGGGGCAAACGGCGGTGGTGGAGCCGGTGCTGGAGGTGGGAACGCTCGAGGCGGTGATCGAGGTAAGCGGGGCTGCCCCGCTGATCACTACCGAAAGCATGGAGGTGGCGGACGTCAAAGATGCCCTGCGCATCGAGCAACTGCCGCTCAACGGGCGGTTCATCTCGAACCTGTTCAACCTGACACCCGGGGTGGAAGGCGGAGGCAACCCGCGGGTCAACGGTTTGAAGGTGGGCTCGGTGGAGATGATGCTGGACGGGATCTCGCTGGTGGACCGTTTCGGTGGCGGCATCTCGCGCGTGCAGCCGGGCCTGGACACCATCCAGGAGTTCCGCATCGAGACGGCCGGCTCCAACGCACAGTACTCACGGCCGGCGACGGTGATCCTGGTGACCAAGAGTGGCACCAACGAGCTGCACGGGAGCCTCTTCGAGACGCACCGCAACAACGCGGCGGGGCTCCGAGCGAGGCAGCGGCAGGAGGGCAATACGCCCGCCAAGCTGGTGCGCAACGAGTTCGGCGTTTCAGCGGGCGGGCCCGTGTACCTGGGCAACTGGTACGACGGCCGGAACCGCAGCTTCTGGTTCGTGGCTTACGAGGGCCTGCGGCAGCGCTGGAGGGCGTTCTACCAGGACGTGGTACCCACGCCCGAGATGTGGCGGGGAGATTTCACCCAGATCATTGACGCCTCGGGCCAGCGCACGACCATTTTCGATCCTTACACGACAGACTCGCGCGGTCTGCGGACTCCCTTTCCGGGCAACATCATCCCCCAAAGCCGCATTCACCCCATTTACAAGGTGATGGAGTCGGTCACTCACGCTCCCACCCTGCCGGTGAACCCTTACCAGGGAATCAACATGCGCGAGTATTACCCGGTACTCCAGAACATAGATAACCTCACCCTGAAAGGGGACCACCGGATATCTGACAAGGACAGCCTGTCGGGCAGGTTCACGCGCTCGCGCAACAATTACAAGCAGCTCGGCGGCCGGTTCGGCGGACCGCGGATTGACGTGCCCGACGCCTTCGGCACCGGCCGCTCGGACGCGCGGATCTACAACGCGACGCTGCGGCACACGCACCTGTTCACTCCCACCTCATTCAATGAGCTACTGCTAGCCGGGCACCGGTCGCCCAAGGACTCAGGCACCCTGGCCGATTTCACCGATTGGCCGGCCAAGCTGGGCTTCCCCAACCCCTTCGGCGCCAAGGGCTGGCCCAGCCTGGGAGCGGGCAATTTCTACTGGGACGCCGACAACCGCAAGCCGGAGATGCTGACGGCTTACGTCGTGGAAGACAACTCCACCTGGATCCGCGGGCGCCACACAGTGAAGTTCGGGGGCAAGCTGCGTTTCGAGTACAACAATATCGCTGAGCTCCAGCAGACGCAGGGCTCGCATGACTTCGGGCCCGACTGGACGGGGCAGTACGATCCCACGGCCGACGACTTTGTCTCTTTCACCGGCGACGGCCTTGCATCGCTGGCGCTGGGACTGCCCACTTACCTTTCGGCTCAATACAACCGCGGCTATTTTTACTTCCAGCAGAAAGAATTCGGACTTTATTTTCAGGACACGTGGAAGGTCAATCAGAAACTCACGCTGGATCTCGGGCTGCGTTGGGACAAGTGGACAGCGTGGAACGAAAAGCTGAACCGGCTGGTGAACGTGGATCTGGATAACTTCGCCAACCGGTTCGAGGTGATCACGCCGAAGGACGTGCGCATGGAGTCCATCCGCGGGGTGCCGCCCTCGGTGCTGGCGTCCTGGAGGGCCCGGGGCCTGAGCTGGCGGACGGCGCGCGAAGCGGGGCTGCCGGATAACCTCCTGCCCAGCGACAACAATAACTTCGGGCCCCGGCTAGGGATGGCTTACAAGCTGACGGACAAGACGGTGTTGCGGCTGAGCTACGGCGAGTATTTCTGGACCATGCCGCTTTCGCAAGTGCTCCAGACCTCGCGCACCAACCCGCCCTTCAACCTGCGCTTCGAGAACCCGATCGGCTCCTATGACGGCACGGGGACGTTCGCACTGCGAACCGCGCCGCGGCAGGAGTTCCTGGTGGGCAGCGTGCGGATCGACACCGAGGGCATCGTGACGCTGCCTTCTACCGCGCGGCCGATGATGCCGTGGGATTACCGGGACTGGCGCGACAATCACGCGCGCACCTGGCATTTCACGGTGGAACGCCAACTCATGAGCAACACGGCGCTGCGGTTGAGTTACATCGGAGACCAGGGCAGGGATCTGGAGCAGAGGTTCGCCCTGAACTCGCGCGAGGCGGAGTACAACTGGGTGGCGCGGACCAGGCAGGCACCCCCGGGGAACCGGGACCTGATGCGCCTCAACAAGGACTGGAACTTTTCCCAGGTGGCCAACCACACCGGTTACTCGAACAACCACAGCCTCCAGGCGGAGATCGAGCGGCGTTACTCGGACGGGCTCGCCTTCCAGTGGTTTTACGTGTTCACGCGGGCGCTGACGACCTCGGACGCGGGCGGCTTCACCAGCGGGAACGGCACCATCAATGCCACCGACGCGCAGTTTCTGGTGCCGGAAAACATACAACTGCTCGGTGGAGGGAACCTGAGTTACAATCAGCGGCTGCGGCTGGGTTACCAGAACAACACCAACATCCCGGCGCACCGGATCCGCTGGAACGCAATCTGGGACCTGCCGTTCGGCAAGGGGCGGCGGTTCGCCTCCAACGCCTCCGGGCTGTGGAACCAGTTGGTGGGCGGATGGCAACTGGCCACGATCGGTGAGTGGGGATGCGGCCTTTGGCGCGGGGTGAGCGCGTCGCGGTACCTGTTCGGGGATCCGACGCTGAGCGCCGACCAGCGGCTGGAAATGACCATCTTCGGCAAGCGGCAGCGACTGTGGTTCCGCGGGGATTTCGATCCGCGCTCGGCCACCGGGGTGGACATGCAGAACCTACAACAACTCGTGCCGGTGGACCGCAGCCAGCGGGTGCTGCGGCCCGTGGGCGCGGCCTTCGACAACCGCATTCCGCAAGTGCTGGCCACGGGTGCGGTGCGCCTGACCTCGATCACAGATACCGTCAACTGGAATTCGAGGGCTTTCTACCGGGGGCCGGGCGCCTGGAACACGGACGTTTCGGTCTTCAAGCATTTCCAGATCCGGGAACGCTTCAAGCTCCGCTTCACGGCGGACTTCTTCAACTTTTTCAACCACCCAAACGACGCCTATCCTGATGCGACCACGGGCTTGCAGGATCTGAGCGTGAGCACCAACGACCCCCGGATCATCCAGTTCTCGCTGCGGCTGCAATTCTGACAAGGGCGCTTCCCGCCGGCGTGGCGCTCGCAGCGCGCGACGCAGCGGGTGGCAAGCCGCTCGATAGGATCGCCCGCCACCCAGGAGTTGACGCCGGGACCGGCAAGTGCGATGATTGACGTGAGCCCGGTCGTCGCAGGTTCTGCGGCGCGCGGGTTCCCAGGCGCGTGACGGGAACGCGCGGCGGCCTGCGGCAAGCCGCGGGTCCTGGAAGCTGACGGTGACGGTACCGGCCTCGTGTAGTTCGCCTGTAGCTGCTCGAAAGGACCTGCCACTTCAGCCCGAGAACTGGGCGCCGGCCCGGCCAGCAGTCCCGGCATCCAGCGATCTGGCCCGCGAGTTGGAACTCGGGGCCGAAGGAGATGAGACGATGAGATTGTACGTGGGCAATGTGCCCTACCAGGCGACCGAGGCGGACCTGGAACAGATGTTTTCCGACGCCGGCGTCATCGTGGACAACGTGAACCTGATCCGGGACCGGGAATCGGGCCAGTCGCGCGGTTTCGCCTTCGTGGAGATCGAGAACGAAGAGGATGCGCGGCGGGCCATCCGCGCATGCGACGGCAAAGACTTCTTCGGGCGTAACCTGGTGGTGAACGAAGCGCGGCCGCCGCGCGAGAGCGGGCGGAGCAGCGGAGGCGGCGGGCGCGGCCCGGGCCGCGGCGCAGGAGGCGGCCGGGGCCGAGGCCGCCCGCGCTGGTAGCGGCCTCCCCCGCCCGGCTTGCTCAGATATAAGCGATCACGTCAATCTCGACCAGAGAGCCGCCGGGAATACCGCCCGCTGCCGCGATCGTGGTGCGCACGGGGGGATTTTCGCCGAAGCGGCCCCGGAAGACTTCGTTCATCGCATCGTAGTCCTTCAAGTCATTCAGATAGACGTTGCACTTGAGAACTTTCTCCATGCTCGAGCCGGCATTGATCAGCTCCTTTTCGATCTCATCCAACACGTGCTTGGTGTGAGCCTTGATGTCGCCAGGGAAGTGAGCGCCCTTGCCGGCGATGAAGAGAAGGTTGCCGTAGGAGACGGCGCTCGAAAACAGGGGGATGCCCTTGGGCTTGGGGCCTCGATAATGGACCTTCTTGACTGGCGCTGCCTGCGCTTTGGCCGCCGGGACGGCGACAGCGGCCGCAGCCGCCGCCTTCAGAATTCGCCTGCGTGTCTGCTTCATGACCTTCGACCTCCGGAATGCAAGATAAGCAATCCCTCGATTTTACTCACTGGGCCGTGCCGAGGCGGGGAGTCGATGGGGCAATTTAGAATCGTAAGAAGGGGCGTGGCTCGGCAACCATGAGGCCTGAGTATCATCCGCGGAGTCACGTTTTCTTCGATGCCCTGGAGAGCCGTATCCTGCTGCTCGATGGGGCGATGGGCACGATGTTGCAGCGGGAGGGCCTGAGCGCGAGGGATTTCGGCGGCCCCGCGCACGAAGGTTGCAACGAAGTGCTCGTGCTGACGCGGCCGGATGTGGTGGCCGGCATCCACCGGGCCTACTTGCGCGCGGGTGCGGACATCCTGGAAACCGACACCTTCGGCGCCACCGAGGTGGTGCTGGGCGAGTACGGGCTGGCGGAGAAAGTGGAGGAGATCAACCTGGCGGCGGCGCGACTGGCGCGCCAGGCCGCGGACGAGTTCACCACGCCGTGCAAGCCGCGCTTCGTAGCTGGTTCGATGGGCCCCACGACGAAGTCCCTGAGCGTGACGGGGGGAATCAGCTTCGGCGCATTGCGGGACGCCTACTACCGGCAGGCAGCGGCGCTGGTGGCCGGCGGGGTGGATCTGTTGCTGCTGGAGACTTGTCAGGACACGCGGAACGTGAAGGCGGCGCTGGTGGCGCTGGACCGGCTGTTCGAAGACCTGGGCTTCCGGTTGCCCGTGATCGTCTCGTGCACCATCGAGCGCTCAGGAACGATGCTGGCCGGGCAGACCGCCGACGCCTTCTGGATCTCCATCGCGCACGCTGAACCGGCAGCGGTGGGACTGAATTGCGCTACAGGCCCGGACCTGATGCGCGATCACATCCGCACGCTACACGAGCTGGCGTGGACGCGGGTGTCCTGCTATCCCAACGCAGGGCTGCCGCGCGAGGACGGCAGTTACCCGGAGACTCCCGAGTCGTTCGCCAGCCAGCTCGCGGTTTTCATCCGCAACGGGTGGCTGAACATCGTGGGCGGCTGTTGCGGCACAACGCCGGAGCACATCCGGAAGCTGGCGGAAGTCGTCGAAGGGGCGACGCCGCGGGCC
>JBMFPL010000092.1:0-10620 GCA_049969115.1 Bryobacteraceae bacterium
GCGTGGACAACGAGCGGGTTCGTGTTGATCGTCGTCCGCTCATCGATTTCCACCAGGTTGGGTTTGAGCACCACCCGCTTGCCGCGCACGTCCAGCTTCAGCTCGGCGAGCATCCGCCGCACGGTGTCGTAAAGGCTCTGCGAGTACTCGGTGACCCGTGCGACCAACACCGGCTTGGGCTCGACGCGCTGGGGCCGCCGGCATGCCGGCATGGCAGCGCAGGCCGCGCCGGCCATCCAAGTGCGCCGCGTCCACTCGCGCACGGCCCTCACACCCCTTGCCGCATCGCCTGCGGCAGCCGCCCGCTGGCATCCGCCGGCTCCAAGGCGTCCGCCAACAGCGGATTGGCGCCCTCGGCGGTGCGGCGGGCCAGGATGCGCAGAGCGGCGTCCATCACCGTGCGCTCGGGCGCGTCGAAAACCGCGGCGGGCGTGCGCCCGTGCGCCCTCAATCCCATTTGGAGCCACGCGATGCCCTCGGCCGAGCGACACCGGCGCAGGTGACGCTCGGCCGTTTCGAGCGAGCGCGCCAGTTCAGCAACTTGCGCTCCGGCCAGCGCCACTAGGGCCAGCCCGGTGGTTTCTGGGTAGGAAAAACTCTGGAAGCCGAGCGCGCGCGAGGCCCCATGGTTCCAGCCTCCGTCCGCGCAGCGGCGGACCACGAGGAAGCGTTCCGCCTGACCTATTCGCTCGGCGATGCGCGGATCGCGACGGGTCCTGCCGGTCCTGCGCAGCGCCAGCAGCGTGACCGCGGTCGGCACCAGCCAGGCGGCGGTGTCAGGGTACCAAGGCCAGCCCGGAGGAGCGGCCTCGTACTCCTCGCGCACGCCTAGCAGCTTCATCCGGATGCGATGAAGCAGCGTGGATTCGCGGCCGGTCCGCTCCAGCACCCACCGCAGGGCAGCCTCGTCCGGCGCGCCGGGATTCACCAACAGCCACAACGCCGTCACCCAAGTGCTTTCCTCGACGGCCGGGTGAGGTGCGAAACCACCATCGCGGCGCCGCAGGCTTGCGAGGAAGCGGCGGCCGCGCGCGATAGCTTCGCCGGCCTCGCCCACGCCTTCCAGCGCCAGCAAGGCGTACGCGGTGGGCTCGGCCCATGAAGGCCCTCCCTTGCGGTACGGCCAGCCGCCATCGGGGTTCTGGGCCGAAAGAATCGCCTCCCACACGGCCGTTACATCGCCGCCACCGCTCGCAGCACCATGGCCAGATTCCATACCACGAGCGCGGCGAACCAGTAGTTGGTCCAGCGAATGACGTGGCCTTTGTTCTTCCAGACGCAATAACCCGTCAGCGCGCAGGCGCCAACCTTGCCGAGAGTCACGCCCTGGACCGGCCCCACCTGCATCAGCCAGCGGATGAACGGGTTGATTTCCCGGCCACCCAACTGGAAGGCCAGAACCGTAGTCATGAGGTCCAGCAGTTGCAAATACACAAAGACTTCGAGGTAGGGCATGAGCTCCTCTTGCTCGCTTCTGGCTTGCATGCGGCCCCCGGCAGGGCCATCCCTCTGGCAGGCAACCGACGCGCCCGGTCCGCTCAACGCCTATGATAGCCGAAAGGCGGGCGTCAGGGAAGGCGGCTGGCCGCAGGATTTCTGCCAGCTAGCGCCGTCGCCGATGGGGTACCGGCCGCGGATTGGGTGAGCACTTGGTAAATCACCGCATCGGGCGATGCATACACTCCCCGCAAGCGGGGATCGCGCGAGAGCAGGCGCCGGGCCTTCGCCACGTCTTCCGGGCTTGTCAAGAGAAACTCGGTGTCGGCGAGCAGAACGTACTGGCGGCCCGGGTCCAGTGCCAGCGCGGGAAGCCTCCTCAAATAATCGTACGGCACCTCCTCCCCTCTCATCAGGTACCACGGCACGGGCGATGTGCCGGGAGACGATCCCGGGCGGCCCGCCTTTAAGTAGAGCCGCGCGTCGTGCCAGGCGACGAAGGAAGCTTCGGGGCATCCGGAGCCGGTGAGACCCACTGCTTCCGCCGGCCGCGCGTCGTGCCAGGCGACGAAGGAAGCTTCGGGAGGTGTGAATTCTGCGATCCAGCGGTACGCCCGCTCGATGCCCGCTTACTGGCGACGGTAACGCTCGCTTAGCCAGATATAGAATTCATCCAGCGGCCGCGACCAGCGCCATGCGCCCACCGCGCCCATCGCCGCCAGGATTGCCGGCATGACGAGTGCGATTGCACGCTCGTCCCGGCGTTCAGCCTCCAACCCGGCGCGCGCCAACGTCACTACGCGCCGCGCCTCATCGAGCAAGCCCGCCATGAGCAGGGGCGCGAGCAGGAATAGCAGCCGGGCGTTGAATGGGAAGTTCCACGGTACAAGCAGCAGCAGGTGCTCCGCTGCGTAAAGATGATAGTGCGTCAGGCCCGATCGCCTCCTCAAGCGCCATACGCCCATCAGCGTCAGTGCCGTCACGGCCATGCAGAAGATCCTCTCCGCGGTAGACTCGCCCGGCGTGGGAACGATCAACTTGCCGCCGTGGATGAGAATGCCTCCCAGGTTCCCCCACAGCAGGACGGGCAGGTCAGTTAGGCGCACCGTCTCGAGGTAGAACCGGATGTAGTCGGTGTGGTAGATCACCGATGGGTTGGCCCCGCTGTATTTGTGGGTCCACGTCCACCACGCCCAGCCCGCCAGCGCCGGCGCCGCCGCACCGAAGTACAACACCGCGCCGAGGAATCGCCGTGCGAGCAAAAGCCCCAAGACTCCAGAGGCAGCCAACGCGATGCCTTGGGTCCTGCAAAGAAAAGCCGCGCCGGCTACGACCCCCCGCCGCGAGCGGCCACAGCGTCCCGCCCATTCTCCCCGCGCGCTCGAGCAAAAGCAAGGCGCCCAGCAGCAGGGCGGTGTAAGGCACTTCCGTATGGATGGCGCTCGAAAAAATAAAGGAAATGCGGGTTGACCGCCAGGAGCGCCGTGAGCAAACAAGCTTCGGCCAGCACCAGCCCCAACATCCGGAACATGAGGAAGCTCAGCAGGAGCACGGGCGGCGCCCATAACCAGGCGAAAAGCGTGGCCAGGGACAGGTTCTCCGGGAAGCGCGGGTTCAGCTTCCAGACCAGTGCCATGTAGGCGGGATAAAGCGGCGGGTATTTCGTCTGCCACGGTTTTTCAGGCAGCGAAACGACCCTGTATCCCTGGCCCTCTGCCAGCGCCTTGGCGCTCACCCAGTAGACGCCGTCGTCCACGAGCGAACCGAAGTGGGGCATGTTGCGGTACCGCCACGCGGTCATGGCCACGTGCACACAGACGCCAATGGCCACTAGGGAAAGGATTACCCCCTGAGCACGCCGGGCGGAGCCTTCAGGCGACCAGCAAAAGCACGCACACGTTCCATACCACCAGGGCAGCGAACCAGTAGTTGATCCAGGAAATCACTCGGAAGCGGCCCGTCCAATAGCACAGCGCGAGCAGCAGGAAGGCGGCGGCCTTGGAAATCGCTAGCCCGGCCACCGGGTGCGAGTCGGTCAGCATTCGCACGATGGGGCTGGCCTCCTGCGCGCCCAGACGGAACCCCAGCAGGGTAGTGAGAGCGTCGAGGAGCTGGAGATAAACGAAGACACGGAAGTACATCCAGCCCGACGCGGCGTTGGGGTTGCCCGCTGTCGCGGGAGCTGATCTGATTTCGCTACTTGTGCTGGTTGCCACGATGAACTCCCCCTGCTCAGTCCACCTCTGTGCGGCAGCTTGCCCCGGCCCGCTCGCCCGGCTGAAGGCTGCGTACTTTGAGGCGGCCTCCCCGGTCGCCCCATTCCACCTGGTAGAGCGGGAGCTCGCGCGCAGCCACCACATGCTGCCCTGTTTCCAACCCCCAGACGACCGAGCGCTCGTCAGCCACCACTCGATTCGGTCCGAGGGTGCGCAGGGAAAATTGTCCTGAGCTTGGTTCGTAATTGCCGTAGCTGAAACACCAGCCCAGGCAGGCGCGGTCCAGCATGTGCCGCAGCGGATCCACGCGGCTGCCGGCCAGGCACAACTGGCTCACCACTCTCTGGCCTGGCGGCAGGCTCCGCACGGCCATGGTCATTTCTCTTTCCAGCCGGTCCCACCGCGCGGCATCTGAGCAGAGGAGCGCGAAAAAGGCTGTCACTGCCGCCGCCATGCCCGCTCTTTCCAGCCGGGATGGTGTCGTGCTGGCCAGAAAGCTGCAAGCCAGAACCCCGGCGGTCACCGACGTCCGTTCGTCAATGAACTGGAAGGCGATGGAGTGACCGGGCAAGAGCACCCAAGCCGGGATTACCAGGATCCCTGCTGCCGTGAGCAAAAGCACTTGGAATTGAAGACCGAGGATGGTTCGCGTCTTGCCGCGCGACTCCGCCAGGCGCAGGAAAAGCAAGCCCCACAGGGTCAGCACGGCTACGAAAATCGGGACATATTTGCGGCCGTAAACCCAGAACTGGTCAACCCCTGTCGCGCTGGCTACTTGCTGGAATCGCCATTGGGTCTCGAAGGCCAGCTCCATGAACAAGCGCACCGCGCCCAGGCCTGCGAGTACGCAGGCCAGGGGGATCCAGCGGCGCCGGGGCCTGAAACGGCCGGCCGCCGCGATGTATACCGCGACGCCCGCGGCCCAAACTGCGGGCATGGCGTGGGCGAATGCCGCCAGCGCGAGCAACACATAGGCCCACGGGTTCCGTAAACCCCTGCGCCACACCAGGGCTAGGGCCCAGAGGCAAAGCCCGAGGGACAAATAGAAGTTGAAAAAGCCCATGCGGAAGGTCCAGCCGTAGGCCAGACCTGCCAGGCATGGCACCATGAACCAAGGGTGGCGGCGGCTCATGGCGCTTGCGAGGGCGAATGCGCCCCAGAAAAACACGAGCACCGCCGCCGCCACCGCCACGCGTTCCGCCAAACGCGGGCCGCCCACGCTCATGAGCGCACGCAGGAGCAGATCGAACAGGATGTTCGTCCACTGCCAGGTAACGGCAAGGCCTTCCACCTTGCCTTCGCGCACCAGTTGGGCGAGCCACGCGTTGTAAAGGTGACTCGACAGATCACCCGCGTGGATCCGGGGCAGCCAGAAGCACGGGACCAGCACCAGAGCGGAGACCGCCGAGACCAGCGCCGCGATCCGCAGCCGCCGTGCGAGCGGCTGCGCCAGGGGCCGCAATCGCAGTTCCACCGCGATCCCACGCGCTGCGCTCGCCCCGGTGCTCATGGGTCAGACTTCCACCGGATCACGTCTGGGCAAGGCTGCCGAGCCTCAGCCCATCTTCCTCTTGCGCCGCCGCATGATGTAGAGCACCAGCACCACGCCGGCTGCGATGAACAGAATTGTCGAGAGCGTCTGCTGATCCATCTCCTTCACCTCCCGTTTCAGTTGTTCCGCCGGGGCTACGGCATGTACGACTCGCGAACCAGCGGAAGCAGGTTCTTGAAGATCTGTGTCATGGCCGAGCCCCCGGTGATGATGAACATCGAAGGCAGGATACAAAAGAAAATGGGGAACACGAGCTTGACCCCCACCTTGTTGGCCCGTTCCTCGGCCTCCTGCCTCCGCTGGATGCGCATGAAGTCGGCGTGAGTACGGAGAGATTCGGCCAGGCTGGTGCCGAATCGGTCGGTCTGGACCAGGGCCGCCACTAGGTTGCGAATCTCGCGCTCGCCGGTGCGGTCGGCCAGGTTGCGCAGTGCGTCGGCGCGCCGTTTGCCGGCCCTGACCTCCAGCGCCACCAGGCTGAGTTCGTCGGCCAGATCCTTGTGCGCGATGCCGATCTCCTCGGCCACGTTCTGCAAGGCCTGATCCAGCCTCAGCCCTGCCTCCACGCTCACCACCAGCAGATCGAGTGCATCGGGCAGGCCGTGGCGGATCCGCTCCTGGCGCGCCGCCACCATCCTTTCCAGCACGAAAGTTGGCAGAAAATAGCCCACGAACACGGCACTGCCCACCAGCGCCATGCGCAGTGTACCGATGGAAGTGATCTCCGAGCGCAGCAAGAAAGCCGCCACGGCGAGGACCGCCGCCAGGATCACCTTCAGGCCGTAGTAGGTGTAAAGCGCGGCCTCGGAACGATATCCGGCAGCCATCAACTCGCGGCGCGCCAGCGAGGCCTCCTGCGGCGAAACCGGCACGCGCTGGCCCACCAGCCGGATGGTGCGGATCATGAACCCGGGTGCGGCGGCTTGCGGCTCCATGGCCTCGGCAGCCACCACGCTACCGTTGCCGGTAACCTGCTCGAAGATGCGGCCGGGACGCGCGTAGATGCGGTAGCCGTACCAGGTGATGCTCAGCGCCAGCAGCGCGAACAGTGCCAGGGAAATCAGCCCGGCCATGGTCTCCTCCTCAAATCTTGATGTTGGTGATGCGGCGCATCAGAAAGTAGCCCGTGATCTGCCCGATGATGGCGGCCGCAATCGGGTAGCGGCCATGCTGGTCGCGCGCCATGTCCCGCAGATAATCGGGCGCCAGCAAGATCAGCCCCAGCATCGTGACCACGGGCAGCACGGTCAGGATGGCTGCCGTGATCCGGCCGTGAGCGCTCATGGCGCGCACCTGGCCTTTGAGTTGGAAGCGCTCGCGGATGACGCGCGCCAGGTTGCGCAGGATCTCCGTCAGATTGCCCCCGGTTTGCCTTTGCAGCAACACGGCCGGGACAAAGAACCGCACGTCCATGAGCGGGACGCGGTCCACCAACCTGCGCAGGGCCACCTCCAGCGGCGCGCCCAGATTGTGTTCCTCGTAAACAATGCGAAACTCCGACCCCAGCGGTGGCGGCAACTCCGCCGAGAGCATGTCCAGGCTTGCACTTATGGAATGTCCCGCGCGTACGGACCTGGCCAGGAAGTCCAGCGCCTCGGGGAACTGCCGCTCGAACAAGGCCAGCCGCCGCGCCCTGCGCCGGCTGATGACGAAGAAAGGAAAGCCGCCGAACGCCAGCGCCAGCGCCACCGAGCTCAGCCCGGGCAACAGTAGGACTTTCACCTGCGTGCCGGCAATGGCGCCGACGATGGCCAGCACGGCCGCCATCAGCATGGCCTGCACCGGGTTCCATTCCATGCCCGCTTGCCGGATCCACCGTTCCAGCTTGCCGATCGCTGGCCAACGGGCCAGCGCGGACTCGAGCCTGGACACTCCCACTGCTTCCCGCAGCAGGATGCGCGTTTCCGCCGGGTAAATCCGCCCGGCCACCGTCTGGAGCATGCTGGCCACCCGCTTCTTGCGCTCGGCTTCCAGCAGGCGCAGGCCCAGGCTCACGGCCAGCAGCACCAGCGCGAACATCACGATGAACAACAGCAGCCGCAGGTAAGGCATGGCGTCTCCTAGTGGATCTCCACGATGGTCTGGAACGTGCTCGGCGGCAGGTGGATGCCGCAGGCAGCCAGACGGTCGCTGAAGCGAGGTCGGATCCCGGTGGGTCGGAACCTGCCGAGCACCTTGCCGCCCGGACCCAGGCCGGTTTTCTCGAACACGAAAATGTTCTGCAAGGTGACCTGATCGCCCTCCATGCCCACGCACTCGGTGATGTGCGTGATGCGCCGGCTGCCGTCGCTCAACCGCGCCAGGTGCACAAAAAGGTCCACGGCGGAAGCCACCTGCTGGCGAATAGCGCGCAGGCTGATGTTGGCGTTGGCCAGCGAGACCATCACCTCCAGTCGGCTGATGGCGTCGCGCGGCGAATTCGCATGGATGGTGGTCAGCGAACCGTCGTGGCCCGTGTTCATGGCCTGGAGCATGTCCAGCGCCTCCTCGCTGCGCACCTCACCCACGATGATCCGGTCCGGCCGCATACGCAGCGCGTTGATGACGAGCTGGCGCTGCCGGATGGCGCCTTCGCCCTCGACGTTGGGCGGGCGCGTCTCCATGCGCGCCACGTGCACTTGGCGCATCTGCAACTCGGCGGCATCCTCGATGGTGATGATCCGCTCGTCCTCGGGAATGTAGGTGGAGAGCACGTTGAGCAGCGTGGTCTTGCCCGCGCCCGTGCCGCCCGAGATGATGATGTTCAGCCGCGCCTTCACGCAGGCCTCGAGCAGCGACGGCATTTCCTGGGTGAGCGTGAGGTTGGCCAGCAGCTCTTCAGCCTGCAAGCGGTCGGCGCGAAAGCGTCGGATCGACAGCAGCGGCCCGTCAATGGGGATCGGGGGGATCACCGCGTTGACCCGCGAGCCGTCGGGCAGGCGTGCGTCGACCATAGGCGAGGATTCGTCAATGCGCCGGCCCACCCGCAAAACCACCTTCTCGATGATGCGCAGCAGGTGGGCGTCGTCCTTGAACTGCAGGGGCGTGCGGTAGAGCTTGCCGTCCCGCTCTACGTAGACCATCTTGGGCGTGGTCACGAGGATGTCCGAGAGCGTCGGGTCTTGAAGCAGCGGCTCCAGCGGCCCCAGGCCGAAGACCTCGTTGAGCACTTCCTCGATGATCCGGTCCTTCTCCACCATGCTCAGCGGGTCTTCTCCTCTTCGATCAGCCGCGCCACCGCGGCGCGGATCTCGGCTCGCGCGCGCTCGGTGGGCAGCGTGGACAACACCTCGAGGTTGATGCGGTCCAGCAGCTTGCGATGGAGCGTGAATTTCAGTTCCTGATGTTCGGGCGGCGCCGGCCGTTTCAGCGGCCGGGCCGGAGGCAGTTCCTGTTTGTACGGTGCGCTCGCCATATTTCACCCCAACAACGAAAATCTCGTCCTCTTGCGCGGTTCGGGCAGGTTGGCGATCCGGGCGGTCAGGCGGGCGAAATGCGCGGCCAGCCCGCCGCCGGGCTCGAGCAATTCTCCCTCCGTATAGACTTCGTTCAGGGCCACGTAATCGTTGGGCAGCGCTGCGTAGAGCGGCAGCCCCAGCATGGTGTGGATCTCCTCCAGCGTGACCTCGGGTGGCTTGGGCATGCGATTGAGGATCACCCGCAGGCGTTCGCCGCCGTAGCCGGTGGAAAGCAGCGTGGTGATCAACTGTTTGGCCTGGTAAAGCGCGGGCACTTCCAGCGTCGTGACCAGGTAGCCTTCGTCAATCTTCTCCAGCGCGTTCATGGTGCCCGGGTTGAGGCTGCGGCCCAGGTCCACGATCACCCAGTCGTAGAGCGTTCGCGCGAACCGGATCACGCGCTGGAAAGCCTCTTCCGCGGGCGGTTCCACCGAGGCCGCCACGGCCGGCGCGGCGATGACCTCCAGCCGCGGCACTCCGTTGGAGATCAGCGCGCGCCAGAAATGCTCGTCCAGCCGGTCTATGTTGTGGGCGGCGTCCAGCACCGAGTAGTCCGACTTGGTTTTCATGAGGAAGCGAATCAGTCCGGTCTCCAGGTCCAGGTCCGCCAGCGGGATTTTCTGTGGCGTTTGCCGTTGCAGTTCCGCCGCTACGTGGCAGGCCACTGTCGTGGCCCCGCAACCGCCCTTGGCCGAAAAGAACCCGATGGTCTTGCCGCCAGCGCTTTGCCGCCGCCTGCCCGAGGATTCCGCGACGATGCGCTCGATGGCCGGAGGCAAGTTGGATTCCAGCGGCGGGTAAACGAACTCGCAAGCGCCTGCCCGCATCGCCGCGAGGATCTTTTCAGGGTCGGCGGCGTCGTGAATCGCCACCAGGGCAGGCGGCGTGGAGTTCGCCCTGATTTCGCGGAAAACCTGCGCCATTCGCTCGCCCAGCTCGCCGATCTCAACCAGCACCACCTCGGGCCTCGCCTGCGCCGGGCGCGCCACCGCCGCAGGAATGTTCACCAGCGCGCCCTGCTCGAAGACGACACGGACCCCGAGCTGATCCAGCACCCGGCGCGCCGAGATCAGTAACTGCTCGCTCGCTATCAGCAGCGCCGTTTTCAGCGGCCGCATAACTTGCCCCCACCCGTGCCTCCGCTGGCCTCGCACCAAGCACGGCGATCCGCTTTCACCTTTCAGCTCCCCGAGGACGCGGCTTCGAAGAGCCGGCTGTTGACGATGCTCCAGATGGCGCTGACGTCCTGCCCGACCGACATCAGGGCCGCCGCGCCCAAAAGGCAGACCAGCGCCAGAATGAGCGAGTACTCGATGAGGTCCTGGCCGCGACTGTCGAACAATTCTTCCCGATGCATGGGAATTCCTTTGCAGGCCAGAGGAGGCAGGCGCAGCACGTCTCCCCTCGCGGTTGGACTTAGCTGCTTGCCTGGCCGGCGCTGACGGCCGACGCGGTCCTGGTCTTCGCCGTGCTCCAGATGCCGGAGACGTCCTGGCCCACGGTGATGAACACCGCCGCCGAGAACAGGCAGATGAACGCCAGCAACAGCGAGTACTCGATGAGGTCCTGGCCGGACTCATCGCGCAGGAAGTTCTTCACCACTGTCATGAGTTGCTCCTCCTTCGAGAATGGGTTTCGGGTTGGTCGAGATTTTCCGGTCGCGCCACCCTTTCAGCGCGGCCGGTCCCATCGCCTTTCGAGACAATGGAACCTGGTTCGGGCTCGCCCGCGCGGCAGAACACAATGGCCATGCCGTGGTCGTAAACTACGCGCCAACGGCGGGATTCCTTCAATGCCCCCGCCAGCGGCGCCTCGACCGGCAACAACACCGTGCGCACGTTGTGGCTGTCGAGAAGCTCTTGCCAGCCGTGCTGCGCCTGCATGGCGTTGAGAAACGCCTCGTCGAAACGCGAGCCGTAAAAATCGCTGCGGCCGTCCACGAAGACCTTGCCTTTCGGGTACAGCTGGTAAATCAGGT
>JBMFPL010000093.1:0-10572 GCA_049969115.1 Bryobacteraceae bacterium
GGTACGGTTATCCCTACCACGGCCGCCGCGCCGCCAGCGGCGAGATCTACGACATGGAGCAGTTCACTGCCGCGCATCGCACGCTTCCCTTCGGATCGCTAGTGCGGGTGGAGAATCTGGAGAACGGTCGTCGCGTCCAGGTTCGCATCAACGATCGCGGGCCCTTCGTGGAGGGCCGCATCATTGACCTTTCGCGGGCGGCAGCGCGCGCTTTGGGTTTGTTGGGATCGGGTACCGCGCGCGTGCGGCTGGTGCTGGTGGGATTGCCCTCGTCGCCGCAGGGAGGCTGGTTCGCGGTGCAGACCGGCGCGTTCCGCGAACGCGCCAACGCGGAGCGCCAGCGGCGCAGGCTGGAGCGGCGCTACGGCGAGGTGCGGATCGTGCCGCGCGACGGGGACCCCGTGCTGTGGCGCGTGGTGGTGGGACGCGAGGCCACGCTGGAAGCCGCCCAGTCGCTGGCCGGCAGGCTGCGCGCCAAGGTGGGCGAAGCCTTCGTGGTGAGACTGGATGAGCCACCGGGCGACCACTTATAATTGGAGCCGTCGTGTCCGGAGGTTCTGCCTGCTCGCCGCCGGTGCTGGTCGGGGAGTCGCCCGCTATCTGCGAGATCCGTCGCAAGATCGAGAAGCTGGGACGCTCTCGCTGCCCCGTGCTCTTGCTGGGCGAGACCGGGACGGGCAAGGAGGTGGTGGCGCGCTTGATCCACGCGGCGGGCGGGCAGGGGAACTTCGTCCCCGTTGACTGCTCCGCCATGAGCCCCGCCTTGCTGGAGAGCGAACTGTTCGGGCACGTCAAGGGCGCTTTCACCGGGGCGGCATCTAACAAAACCGGGTTGCTCGAGTTGGCGCACGGCGGCACCGCGTTCTTCGACGAGATCGGGGAGCTGCCCGCGGAGATGCAGGTGAAGCTGCTGCGCGTGTTGCAGGATCGCCGCATCCGCCCGGTGGGGTCGCTCGAGTGGCGGCAGGCCGATTTCCGCATCATCGCCGCCACCAACCGGGATCTGGCGGCGGAGGTGGAGCGGGGACGTTTTCGCCGCGACCTTTACTACCGGTTGAACGTGGTCACGCTGCGGCTGCCGCCGCTGCGCGAGCGGCGGGAGGACATTCCCGCGCTGATCGCGCATTTCCTCGCCCGTCACGGCGGCGATCGCCGGCTCTCGCCGGAGCTCGAACAGGCCATGCTCAGCTACCCCTGGCCGGGCAATGTCCGCGAGCTGGAGAACTGCATCGAGCGCCTGGTGGCACTGAACTCCGGCCCCGTGCTTCATCTGGCGGACCTCCCCACCGGTCTGATGAATCACTGGCGCGGGCGGAATGCGCAAGCCGCGGCCGCCGCAGCCGCAGCAGGAACCGAAACCTCGGGCGTTCTTCCCCTCGAAGAAGTCGAGAAGCGAGCCATCCTCGATGCGCTCGCCTTCACGCGGGGGGATCATCTCAAGGCCGCGCGCCTGCTGGGGATCGGGCGCACGACCCTGTACCGCAAGCTGCGCCACTACGGCCTGGAACCGCGACGCCAGGGCGGCAGCACACCGCTCGAAGGGCGATGACCGTCGCCTTGGATGCCACTTACAGCCTGGGCGGCAATCTCACTGGCGTTGGCACGTACTCGCGCGAGATCGCTTTCGGGCTGGCTGCCGCTCACCCTGAGACGCAGTTTCTGTTCTGCTACCGCCCCCACCGCTGGTTGCGCTCCTGGCTGGAATCGCTGCCCGCCAACACGAGCCGGCGTTTGCTCACCGAAGAGCGCGTACCGCGCGAGGCGGCGCTGTTTCACGGCCTCAACCAGCGCTTGCCGCGAGCGCCTGTGCCGCCGGCCGTCACCACTTTCCACGACCTGTTCGTCATCATCGGCGAGTACTCCTCGCCCCAGTTCCGGCAGCGCTTCCGGCGGCAGGCGCTGGAAGCCGCCGACAGATCCGAGCGGATCATCACCGTATCGGAATTCACCGCGCGGCAGGTCAGGGACCTGCTCGGCGTCGAGCCCGCTCGCCTGCGCGTGGTTCATCACGGGGTACGGTTGCCCGCTGAGGTGCCCGGCGAAAGCCAGCGCGAGAACGTCGTCCTGCACGTGGGCGCGATCCAGATCCGCAAGAACCTCACCCGACTGGTGGAGGCGTTCGAGCGCATGGAACCTGGTTGGCGGCTCGTCCTGATCGGCTCCATGGGGTTCGGCGCGGAGCAGATCCTGCGGCGAATCGAGCTAAGCCCGCGGCGCGCCAGCATCCAGGTGCTGGGCTACCTGAAGGCTGCCGAGCGCGACCGGTGGTACGCCCGCGCGCGCATTTTCGCCTTCCCCTCCCTGGACGAGGGATTCGGGATGCCCGTTTTGGAAGCGATGGCTTGGGGCGTCCCTGTCATCACTTCCCGCGTCTCGGCTTTGCCAGAGGTGGCCGGGGATGCTGCCCGCCTGGTGGATCCTTACGATGTGGAAGAACTGGCCGTGGCTTTGCGGGAGCTCGCGGGCGATGAAGCACTGCGCGCGGAATATGCAAAGCGAGGCCGCCTGCGCGCGTGTGGCTTCCGCTGGGAGGATGCTGTGGCCAGAACCTGGGATGTCTACCGGGAGCTTGCCGACCTCTGACGCCGGCTGCTTCAGTCCTCGTCCACGCTGATTTTCAGGGCGCGGAGAAACTTCTGGTCCTGGGAGGTCCACTTGATCTTGGGATAGGACTCCGGATCGCGCGACCGCCTGCGCTCGCTGCCCGTGCTGGCAGGTTTGCCCGATTCGGCTTCCAGTTCTCGGCGGTTGAAGCCGATGGTCGCTTCCAGGATCAGGAAGACATCGTAGCCGGCGCGGCGGATCTCGGCGATCGCGGCCGCGATTTGCTCGGACTCGGAAAGCGATTCGTTGATCGCGTTTCCGAGTTCCTGCATCAGCGCTTTCAGCTTTTCGTCCATACGCCCCTTCCTTCGGGCTCGCTCCAGCCGCTGCGCGTCTGGCGACTCCCTTCGGCGGGACTGCCCCAAGGACCAGCCCCACTTAGTGGATGTTCTGTGTGTTCCCTCCGTTTCCGGAATCGGGAACCCTCCAGCCCACGACCTCCCGCCCTGATTGTACGTGAACCGGCCGCCGGCGGCAAGCGGAATTTGCTGTCTTGCCGGCGCCAGCCAAGCCAACCTTGCGGAACTTCCAGCTTAGCACGCCGTGCACCGCCTCGCTCTGTTACCATGGAAGCACGACCAGTAGCCATGCGCGCCTTGCTGCGCCAGTTTCTCGCCCATGTGGCGCCGGCGGTGGCGCGGCCACTGCGCATCCTCTGGAACCAGGTCATCGGCTTTCTGTTCGCGGTTCTCGCGCTCATGGCCGCCCCGCGCCTGCTGCGCGCGCTGCGCGAGTACGATGGCGACGCGCGCAGTTTCTTCGAAGTTGTGCTTTCGGCCATCTTCATGCTCGTCATGGCCGGCTTCGCCATTTCCTCGTTCTGGCGCGCGCGCAAGATTTCCCGCTCCGGCTGATCCGACCGCCTCAGGCCACCTTGCGCGCTGCAAAGTGCGGCGCGTACTTTCGGTCCATGCCCAGCACGTGATTGCGCACCCAGTCGCCGAGCGAGGAGACCAGTTCCACGGTCACGCCCACCTCGCCCGCCTGGTGCTGGCACCGGAACTCCTCGATCCGACGCACAAAACCGTCGTGCGCAGCCTTGTGCGGCCCCAGCTCGGGGTAACCCGTTTTCAGCATCAACTCTTCCTCGGTGGCGAAGTGCTCGCGCGTGTATGCGGTCAGGTTGCCAAGGACCTTGTCCAGCACTTGCCGGCCCTGCCCTTTGCGCATGGCCTGCTCGAGCTCGTTGACGTAGTCGAACAGTTTGCGGTGCTGGGCGTCAATGCGCGCCACGCCTACGCTGTATTCGGCTTTCCACTCCAGCATGTTGGTCGTCCCCGCTCGGGCTTTCCGCCCTCCAAGACTCCTATCGGACGCAAAGGGCTTTCTCAATAGGGTGAGGGTTGCAGGACCCGGATCTCTTGCGACAGCCGCCGCAGGGAGCGCCCGCCAGGCAGGCTTTCCTGTCAGGGTTCCGCCGCGAGCATCGCCGCGATCTTGCGCCGGATCGCCTCGCGGGCTTCGGGCACGTCCAACACGTCGCACTCAGATCCCAGGATGTGTGGGTGGCCAGTCTCGCGCATCCTGCGGTGCAGCTCGCGCGCCAGCTCGATGACGCGTTCGACGGGCATCGCCCCATCCGAGTAAAAGCTCTTGGTGGGCATGTTGCCGTAAAGCACCACATCCTTGGGCACGATCGCGGCGGCCTCCCACAGCTTCACGGCGCTTCCCAGGCTCAGCATGGCGGGGCGCAGGCGCCCGGCGATCTGCTGGACCATTTCGAGCGTCAGCTCCCCGCAGTCGTGAAAGATCAGATCCACGCCCTGCGCCTCCAGCCGGCGCTCGAGCCTCAGGTGGGGCTCGATCACGAACCGCTCGAAGATGGGCGAACCGGCGGCCATTTGCCTGGGCGACAGGTACACGACGTTGGCGGCGGGTTCGCAGACCAAAAGGGCGCGAGCGCCGGCGCGGATCTGGGCCGCGGCCGAGCGCGCCACCGCAAGCTCGGCCAGCTCGAGGCAGCGCAGGAACGCGCAAACCGCCTGGTGGTCTTCCGCGCCGAGACCCCCGCCCGCCAGCGCCACCGCTGTGATGGGATCGGCAACCAACCTGGTGGCCAGTGAGAACGGGCCGATTACCATGCCCACTGGCCAGAGATCGGTGCGCTGCGCGATGTAGCGCACCGATTCGATGTGCGCCCGGTGGCGCGGCTGGAACGGCGCGTCGAAGGCTGCTTGCAGCCGTTGGACCGCATCCGCTGGCGGAGGTTGCTCGAAGTGGAATGCGTCGCGCTCGGCTTCCGGCATCCCGAGCAGTCCCAGCAGATCGGACTTTTCCAGCCGGAGATCCATCAGCGGGATGGCCAGGGGCGTGCCGAAGCGCCGCGCGGTTTCCTCGATGACGCGCCCTAGCCGCTCGCCGTCCCGCTTCACCGCTTCGGGATCGGGCTGCTCGGCGAGCACCAAGTCGGCGGCAATGGGGAATCGCACTCCCCTGGTCGCCAGCTCGAGAAAGAATTGGCGCGGCATGTTGGAGCTTCGGTGAATTCCCCAGTCTATCGCCCGCTGCCTGTGCGCCGCAACCCGTACGCGGGGCGGAAGCGGCCGCTGCGCGACCGCATCTAGAATGAAAGGCAGTGCGCGATTCTCCGGTCATCCACATTGTGGGTGGAGGTCTGGCCGGTTGCGAGGCGGCGTGGCAGGCGGCGCAGGCCGGCTGCCGGGTCATCCTCTACGAGATGCGGCCTGCCCGCATGACGCCGGCGCACCAGACCGGGTGGCTGGCGGAACTGGTGTGCTCGAATTCCCTTAAGAGCGAGCAGGAATTCAGCGCGCCGTGGCTGCTCAAGCAGGAGCTCCGCCGGCTGGATTCGCTTTTGCTGCGCCTGGCGAGTGAAGTTCGCGTTCCCGCCGGTCACGCGCTGGCGGTGGACCGTGAGGCCTTCGCCCGCAGCGTGACCGCGGCCATCGAATCGCTGCCTTCGCTCGAGATCCGGCGCCAGGAAGTGACCCGGCTGCCTTCCCACGGCATCGTCATCGTGGCCAGCGGGCCGCTCACTTCTGAGGCGCTGGCGGAGGAGATCGGGCGGCTGACGGGCGCCGGCCGCCTGTACTTCTACGACGCCATCAGTCCCATCGTCTACGCCGACTCGCTCGACTACAGCAAGATCTTTCGCGCCTCACGCTACGGCAAGTCGCTGGAAGGGGGAGCCGACTACCTGAATTGCCCGCTCGATCGCGACCAGTACGAGCGGTTCGTGGACGCGCTGCTGGCGACCGAGACGGTGACCCCGCACATCCCCGAAGATGAGATCCGCTTCTTCGAAGGTTGCCTGCCCATTGAAGAGCTGGCGCGCAGGGGTCGCGATGCTTTGCGTTTCGGTCCCATGAAGCCCACGGGCCTGGTGGACCCCCGCACCGGGCGCCGCCCCTGGGCCGTGGTCCAGTTGCGTCAGGAGAACTTGCGCGCCGACAGTTACAACCTGGTCGGCTTCCAGAACCACCTGCGGTTCGGCGAGCAGGAGCGGGTGCTGCGCATGATTCCCGGGCTGGAGCGGGCCGAGTTCGTGCGCTTCGGCCAGATCCACCGCAACACTTACATCAACGCGCCGGCGGTGCTGGCGCCGACCTTGCAATTGAAACACAATCCTGCCATATTGTTTGCAGGGCAGATCGCCGGCGTGGAGGGTTACGTGGAGGCCATCGCCACCGGCTTGCTGGCGGGACGCAACGCGGCCCGCCTCGCCCGCGGACTTCCCGCGCTGGTCCCGCCCCCCGAGACCGCGCTGGGCGCGTTGTGCCGCTACATCTCCGGGGCCGACCCGCGCGACTATCAGCCGGCCAACATCACCTTCGACCTGCTGCCGCCGCTCGACGAGGCCCTGCGGCGGAAGCTGGCCCATGACCGGCGCGCCCGCCACCGCGAGCTTTGCCTGAGGGCGCAGCGGGCCTTCGAGCAGTGGCTGGAAAGCTGTGAGCGAACTGGCGCGGCAGATTGAGCGCTTCCTCGAGGAGCTCGAGCGCGAGAACGCTTCGCCTCATACGGTGCGCGCGTACGCTTGCGACCTGGGCCAGTTCCTCGAGTACCTTTCGCCTCCGGGCCTGGATCCCCCCGCGCCCGCCCAGCTCGACGCGCTGATCGTACGCGAATGGCTCGGACATCTTTACCGGCAGCGGCTCAGTCCGGTCACCCTGCGCCGCAAGCTCGCGGCCGTGCGCTCGTTTTTCCGCTTCTTGGCGCGCGAGCGCCTCATCGAAGCCAATTTCGCCCGCCTGGTCCGCACGCCGCGCGCGCCCAAGACGCTGCCACGCGTGCCCGACCCGGAGAGAACCAACGCCCTCATTGACCGCGTGGGCGACCCTGAACTGGAGCGTCCCTTTCCCGCCCGCGACCGGCTCATCTTCGAGTTGCTGTACGGCTGCGGCCTGCGCGTGAGCGAGCTGGTGGGCCTGGAGCTGGCCGACGTGGACCGGCGCGAGCGTTGGCTGCGCGTGCGCGGCAAGGGCCGCAAGGAACGTGTGGTCCCCTTCGCCGGCAAGGCGGCCGAGGCGCTGGAGAATTACCTGGCCGTGCGGGCAGCCCGGTCGGGCGAGCGCGCTCTGCTGGTCAACTACCGCGGCACGCGATTGAGCGACCGCAGTGTCCGCCGCATCGTCAAGTTCTACGCCCAGGCCCTGGCGGGCGATCCCTCGCTGCACCCACACACCCTGCGTCACGCCTTCGCCACGCACCTGCTGGCCGACGGGGCGGACCTGCGCGCCATCCAGGAGCTGCTCGGTCACGCCCGCCTTTCCACCACGCAGAAATACACGCAGGTCTCGCTGACCGATCTCATGCGCGTCTACGACAAAGCGCACCCGAAAGCGTGAGCCGCGGCAACGGTTGCTAGACTGAAAACCTGATCCCGATGGGCGCGAGCACACCGCCACAGATCCCGCAGGCAGCCGGCGCCTGGCGTCCCAGCGTCAGCCCCTGGCTCATCGCCGCGTCCGTGGTGCTGGCCACCTTCATGCAGGTGCTCGATGTGACCGTGGTGATGGTGGCCCTGCCGCACATCGCCGGCACCATGGCGGCGACCAACACCGAGGCCACCTGGACGCTGACCAGCTATCTGGTGGCCAACGGCATCGTGGTTCCCCTGAGCGGCTGGCTGGCGCTGCGCTTCGGACGCAAGCGCCTCATCATGGCCTGCACCGGCTTGTTCGCCGGTTCCTCGATGATTTGCGGGGTGGCGCCCAACTTGACCGTGCTCGTGCTGGCCCGCATTTTCCAGGGTGCGGGAAGCGGCGCCATGGTGCCCGCCGCGCAGGCCGTGTTGCTGGAAAGCTTCCCGCTGGCCCAGCGCGGCATGGCCATGGCGGTCTTCGGCCTCGTCGTGGTTTTGGCGCCCATCATAGGCCCCACGCTGGGCGGCTGGCTGACGGATGCCTATTCGTGGCGGTGGGCCTTCTACATCAATGTGCCCGTGGGCCTGCTGGCCATGTGGCTGATGGCCCGCTACCTGGAAGATCCGCCGTGGATCCGCAGGGAGAGGGCGGGGCGGATGGACGGCTGCGGGCTAGCCTTCCTGGTCTTGTGGATCGGAGCGCTGCAAGTGGTGCTCGACAAGGGACAGGACGCGGACTGGTTTTCCAGCCGCTGGATCACCGGGCTGACCGTGGTGGCCGTGACCGGCGCCGTGGCGTTCATCGTGCGCGAGCTGCGCGCCACCCAGCCCATGGTGGACCTCCGCGTTTTCGCCGACCGGAACTTTGGCGCCGGCACGGCAGTGATCGCCGTGCTGAGTTCGGTGATGCTTGCTTCCGGCGCCATGCTGCCCCAATTCCTCCAGATGCTGATGGGCTACACCGCCGAGCTGAGCGGGTGGGCTAGCAGCCCGCGGGGCTTGGGCGTGCTGTTGGCCACGCCGCTGGCCGGGTCGCTGGTCTCGCGCGTGGACGCCCGCAAGCTGGCGGGCTTCGGGTTCTGCCTCATGGCGTTGAGCAATTATCTGTTCGGCAACATCAGCCTGGAAATCGCCATGGGCAACATCGTGCTGGCCAACGTGATTCAGGGCTTCGGGATGGGCTTCATTTTCTCGCCGCTCACCACACTGGCGATGGCCACGGTGCCCAACGAGCGGATGGGCAATGCCAGCGGGCTGTTCAACCTGGTCCGCAACGTGGCCGGCAGCATCGGGATTTCGGCCACCACCACTTACATCGTACGGAGTGCCCAGCGGCATCAAGTGTTCCTGGTCGCCCATCTCACGCCCTATGACATCGCCTACCAGCAAAGGCTGGCGCGCATGAAGGCCGTGCTGGCGTCGCTGGTAGGGGGACCCCAGGCCGAGAGCAAGGCCTACGGCGCGCTCTACTTCACGGTGTTGCGCCAGGCACAACTGTGCGCCTACGTGGATACTTGGCGCTGGCTGGCGGTGGGAGCCCTGGTGGCCTTGCCTTTGCTGGCGGTGATGCGGCGCGTGCTGGGTAAAGGTGGCATCGGCGCGGCAGCGGACTGAGCGCTTTCCAGTTCCCCGCCGCCGCTTGCAGCCCGGCGACGAGGCCGCCCGCTCAGAATTCGACACGGAGCTTGAGCATGATCTGCCTGGGCCCTTGTTGGATAGGGATGGCGTCGGTCGCGCGCGAGGAGGCGGTGAAGCGGCCTACGTTGGGTTCGCTGAGGTTGCTTTCGGGGAACGTGAAGTGCGGCGTGTTGGTGACATTGGAGACCTGCGCCGTGAAGATCGCGCGCAGCTTCTCGCTCAGCGGGATCTGCTTGGCCAAGCTGGCGTGGGCCACGTGCACCGGATAGCCCTCGAGCACGTTCATGCCGCAGTTGCCATAGCGCCCGGCCCCCGCCGGGGGAATGGCGAAGGCCGCGGGGTTGAACCAGAGGTTTTTGTTGCGCGCGCCGGCGTTGGGATTGCCTACGCAATCGGGCAGCAGGGTCACGTAGCCGGGGCTGGCGTTGGCCGGATCGGGACCGGTGAACCAAGGCGAGTAATACTGGCCGGTGGCGAAGCTGGCCATCGCTTGCAGCGTCCAGTTGCCCACGCCCAGGTTGACCCACCGGCCGGCCTTGCCCAGCAGCCGCTTGCCGCGCCCCACAGGCAGGCTCCAGGAAGCGGTTGTGACCAAGTACAGCCGGCGCGTCGCCCCGTCGCGCGTCCAGTGGTTCGTCACGTTGTAGGGATCCAGCGTATTCAGGTAGTTGGCCACGTTGTTGGCCCAGGTGAAGGCGGAATCCAACAGTACGGGGCCGCGGTGGTTTCGCACGCGGGCCACCAGCGAGTCATAGCGCCACCGCCCGTCGTTGCGATAACGGTAAGCGCTGCCGAACTGGGGGTAGGGCTTGCGATCGTTGCGGAACGGGATGGTGCTGGCCGGCGGCTTGTTGACGTCTAGGAGGTAGTTCATGTTAACGCCGCGGAAGCCCACGTAGGAAACGCTCAGGGCGGCAGGTCCCAGCAACCGTTCCAGCGTCAGGTTGAACTGGCGGATGCGGCCCTCTTCGGTTTTCATGGGCACGGCAGTCACGCTTTGCGCCGGGAAGGGCACCAGCAACGGGTTGGTGGGAAACGGGCGCGGGAAGGCCAGCGCCGGAAGTGTGGTGGGAATCCAGTTATTATAAGTTTCCTTCAGCCAGAACGGGTTGGTGCTGGGCAGCCGGCCATTTTCCCCGTATCCGGGGTTCTCGGTGAACTCGCCGTAGCCGCCGCGCAACACCGTGTTCTGAGCGAGGCGGAACGCGAAGCCGGCGCGCGGGCGCAGGTTGTCGCGCTTGGGCTTGGCCACGACATCGCCCACCACCACGTTGATGTTCTTGGGATAGTACATGCTGACCAGCGTGTAAGTTCCCGGCGCCACGATGACGTTGCCTGTGGCCGGATCCCAGTTGGCCATCTTGCCGTCCTTGTAGACCGGCGTGCCGTAGTAGTCCCAGCGAACGCCGGCCTCCAGCGTGAGGCGCGAGGTCGCCTTGAAGGACTCGGCGAGGTAAAGGCCGATCTGGTGCTGCCGGATGAGCCGGTTGGGTTGTGCCACTTCC
>JBMFPL010000094.1:0-10544 GCA_049969115.1 Bryobacteraceae bacterium
CAATCACTTCGGGGCCGCCGCGTACTGGGGCCAGACGATATCGCGAGAAGGGTTCATCGGCATCGTCATGTGCGACGCCTCCATGCAGGTGCCGCCCTGGCAGGGGCGCGAGGCGCGGCTGGGAACCAACCCGATCTGCGTCTCAGTGCCGCACCCGAAAGGCAAGGGCTGGCTGCTGGACATGGCCACCACCACGGCCGCCTACGGCAAGCTCGAGCAGGCTTTGCTGCGCGGCGAGAAAACGATCCCTTACGGGTGGGCGGTGGACCGCGAGGGCGTCCCCACCACGGATCTCCGGGAAGCTCTGAAGGGCCTGCTCATGCCCCTGGGCGGTTACAAAGGAACGGGTCTGGCGATGATGGTGGAGATCCTGACGGGCGTGCTGGCGGGCGGCCCCGTCTACGGGACGCAAGTCACGGGCGTGCGGCACCGCGGGCGCCCAATGCGCTGCAACCACACTTTCATCGCCATTGACGTGCGCCGCTTCATAGCTCTGGAGCAGTTCTGCGCGCGGCTGGAGAGCTGGATCGCGGACGTGAAGTCGGCCGCCCCCGCCAAAGGCTACGACGAAGTGCTGGTGGCAGGGGAGCCGGAGTGGCGGACCGAGGAACGCCGGCGGCGCGAAGGGATCCCGATCATGGCCGGGCACTGGGAGCCGATCGTGCGACTGGCCGCCCGTTACGGCGTGCCCCTACCAGAGCCGGCGCGCGTGCAGCAGGACGCGGGCTCCTGAGCCGCCAGCGCCGCGTTCTATACTGAATCGGATCGCCAAAACAGCAGAAAGGAGTCCAGCCTGCCATGACCTTCGGTTTGATCGTCGGCAATCGCGGGTTCTTCCCCGACCACTTGGCGCGCAGCGGGCGCGAGCAAATGATTGCGGCCCTGGAAGCGGCCGGGCACCGCGTGGTGGCACCCGGTCCCGAAGACACCAAGTTCGGCGCGGTCGAAACGCGGCAGGAGGCTAAGAAATGCGCGGAGATTTTCCGCGCGCACGGGGATTCGATCGACGGCATCATCATCACGCTGCCCAACTTCGGCGACGAGAAGTCGGCGGCCGAAGCCATCCGCCTTTCCGGCCTGCAAGTGCCGGTACTGGTGCACGCCTTCCCCGACGATGCCCGCAAGATGACGGTCGCGGACCGGCGCGATAGCTTCTGCGGCAAGATGAGCGTCTGCAACAACCTGCGCCAGTACGGGATCCCGTACTCGCTGACCACGCTGCACACCGAGTCGCCCGATTCCGACGTCTTCCGCCGCGACATCGAGTGGTTCGCGGCCGTCTGCCGCGTGGTGCGGGGAGTGCGCGGGCTGCGCGTGGGCGCCATCGGCGCGCGCCCGGCGGCCTTCAACACGGTGCGCTACAGCGAGAAGATTCTGGAAAGCTACGGCATCACGGTGGAGCCGGTGGATCTGTCGGAAATCTTCGGGCGCGCGTGGCGGCTGAGCGACGACGACCCTGCGGTGAAGGCCAAACTGGAGGACATCCGCAGCTACGTGCCCGTGGCCGGAACACCCGAAGAGGCGCTGGTGCGCATGGCCAAGCTGGGGGTGGCCATCGAGGGATGGATGAAGGCGGCCGAGGTCACCATCAGCGCGGTGCAGTGCTGGACTTCGCTCGAGCAGTACTACGGCGTGGTGCCTTGCACCCTGATGAGCATGATGAGCGACCGTCTAATGTCGAGCGCCTGCGAGGTGGACATCCCGGGCGCCATCGCCATGCATGCGCTGCGCCTGGCTTCCGGCACGCCCAGCGCGCTGCTGGACTGGAACAACAACTACGGCGACGATCCCGACAAGGCGGTCTGCTTCCACTGCTCGAACCTGCCCAAACACTTCTTCGCCGACGCGCGCATGGACTTCCAGGAGATCATCGCGGGCACGGTGGGCAAGGAGAGCACCTACGGCACAGTGGTGGGGCGCGTCAAAAGCGGGCCGGTGACTTTCCTGCGGCTGTCCACGGACGACCGCGCGGGCCGCATCCGTGGCTACGTGGGGCAGGGCCGCTTCACCGACGATCCGCTGGAGACCTTCGGCGGCGCCGGCGTGATCCAGGTGCCGCGCATGCAGGAGCTGCTGCACTACATCTGCGAGAACGGCTTCGAGCACCACGTGGCGGCCAACCTCTCCGAGTGCGCAGCGGCCGTTTACGAAGCGACCAGCAGGTATCTGGGTTGGGAAATGTACTGGCACCGCTAGGAGGGCGGCATGGCTGTCGTGGCAGGAGTGGACTTCGGCACGCTGAGCGTCCGCGTGTCCATCGTGGACAGCGAGCGCGGGCGCCTGGGATCGGGAGTGGCCGAGTACCCGCTGCACCGCAAGAAGGAGGATCCCGACCACGCTACGCAGAGCCACGCCGACCACATGCGCGCGCTGGTCGAGGCCATGGAGCGGGCGCTGGCCGCCGCGGGCCTACCAGGCGAGAACATCGAAGCAATCGCGCTGGACACCACCGGCTCCAGCATCGTGCCGGTGGGCGAGGGCCTGGAGCCGCTGGATGACTACTACCTCTGGTGCGATCACCGCGCCTGGCGCGAGGCGGCCGAAATCACGGCCAAGGCGCACGAGATGAAGCTGGAGGCGATCCAGTGGTGCGGCGGCGTGTACTCCTCGGAGTGGGGATTCTCCAAGCTGCTGCACTGGCTGCGCCACAATCCCGACAAGCGCGACCGCATGGTCACTGTGATGGAGCACTGTGACATGGTGGTGGCCGTGCTGTGCGGCATCCGCGATCCCGACCAGGTGCCGCGCTCGGTTTGCGCGATGGGACACAAGTGGATGTGGAACGCCGCCCTGGGCGGCCTGCCGCCGGAGGAATTCCTGGCCGCCGTGGATCCGCTGCTGGCCGGCGTCCGCGACAAGATCCGCGGGCGCTTCGGCGCGTCCGATCAGATCGCGGGCTACCTGTGCGAGCAGTGGGCGCGCAAGCTGAAGCTGCGGCCGGGAATCCCCATCCCCATCGGCGCCTTTGACGCGCACTGGGACGCCATCGGCGCAGGCGTGCGGGAAGGCGATGTGGTGAACGTGGTAGGGACCTCGACCTGCATCATGGCCATCATGCGAGATGTGCGGCTGATCCCTGGGGTCTGCGGCGTGGTTCCGGGATCCATTCACCCCAAGATGACGGGCATCGAGGCGGGACTTTCGGCCAGCGGCGACATCTTCGACGCCATCGCGCGCCGCGCGGGAACCACGGTGGCCGCGCTGGCTGAGGGTTTGGACCAGTACCGGCCCGGGCAGACGGGACTGCTGCGGCTGACATGGGACAACGGTGACCGCACCGTGCTGGTCAATCCCGAACTGGGCGGCGTCACCTTCGGCTGGAACCTGACCCACAGCGCGCAAGACGAGTTGTTCGCCGCCATCGAGGGCACCGCCTTTCACACGCGCGTGATTCTGGAGCGCATGCAGGACTACGGCGTGCCCATCCGGCGCGTGATCAACGGCGGAGGCGTGCCGCAACGCAACGAGGTGCTCAACCGGGTTTACGCCAACGTCTTCAACAAGCCGGTACTGGTGCCAGAAACAGAAGTCACCAGCCTGGGCTCGGCCATTTTCGCGTTTCTGGCCGCGGGCACGTTCAAGACCGTCGAGGAGGCGCAGGCCGCCCTGTGCCCGAGCTACCGCACGGTCGAACCCGATCCGGCTGCGGCCGCGGTTTACGAGGAGCTGCACCCGCTGTTCCGCAAGATGTACTTCGGCATGGGCAAGCCTGACGCCGCTCCGGTTGCGGCCGGCGACGTCCTGCCTGCCCTGCGGCGCATCGCCGCGCGACAACGGGGCAACCCATGAGCCTGGAAAGCTTGCGCGAGGAGGTGCTGGAAGCCAACCTGGAGCTGGCACGTCGCGGGCTGGCGCTGTACACGTTCGGCAACGCCAGCGGGCGCGACCCGGCCAGCGGGCTGGTCGTGATCAAGCCCAGCGGCGTGCCTTACGAGCGGCTGCGCGCCTCGGATCTGGTGGTGGTGGACGCGGAGGGACGGCTGGTCGAGGGCGCGCTGCGCCCATCGTCGGATCTGCCCACGCACCTGGCCTTGTACCGGGCCTTCCCGCAGCTCGGCGGCGTGGCCCATACGCATTCGCGCGCGGCCACCGCTTTCGCCCAGGCCCGGCGCGAGATTCCCTGCCTGGGCACCACCCACGCCGACTGCTTCCACGGCCCGGTGCCGCTCACGCGCATGCTCGACCCGGACGAAGTGGCCGGCGATTACGAAGCCAACACCGGGGCGGTGATCGTCGAGCGGTTCGCCGGCCTGGATCCGCTCGAGCGGCCTGGCGTGCTGGTGGCTGGGCACGGGCCGTTCACCTGGGGCCGCAACGCTCCCGAGGCAGCGCACAACGCCGTGATCCTGGAGGAACTGGCCGAACTGGCCTGGCGAACGCTTTGCCTGAACCCGGCGGTGGGCCCCCTGCCGCCTCATTTGGTAGACAAGCACTTCTTCCGCAAGCACGGTCCCGGCGCCTATTACGGCCAACCCGGAGGTAAACAGGCATGAAGGTTGGTTACGCGGCGGCGCTGGCGCTCGCGGCCTTGATGACGAGTTGTTCGACAACCCGAAAGGAGGAGCGCAAGGTGACCCGGCAACCATTCGGAAAAACGCCTGACGGCACGCCCGTCGAGCTTTTTACTCTCAGCAACAGTAAGGGCGTGCGCATCGCCATCACCAACTACGGCGGCATCATTGTCTCGCTCTTTGCGCCCGACCGGAACGGCAACCCGGGCGATATCGTGCTGGGCTTCGACAACCTCGAGGACTACCTGAAAGGCCATCCCTACTTCGGCGCCATCATTGGCCGCTACGGTAACCGGATCGCCAGGGGCCGTTTCACGCTGGACGGCGCGGAGTACAAGCTGGCGCAAAACAACGGAGAAAACCACTTGCACGGCGGGCTCGTGGGATTTGACAAGAAGGTCTGGAAAGCGCGGGACTACGCGGACGCCGACGGGCAGCATCTGGAGCTCCGCTACACCAGCCCCGACGGCGAGGAAGGTTACCCGGGCAACCTGGATGTTACCGTGACTTACACGCTCAACGAGCAGAACCAGTTGCGGATTGACTATTTCGCGACCACGGACAAGCCGACGATCGTCAATCTGACCAATCACAGTTACTTCAATCTGGCCTGCGAGGGAGACATCCTGGGCCACATCCTGCGCCTGAACGCGGATCATTTCACGCCCGTAGATGCGGGCCTGATCCCCACCGGCGAGTTGCGGTCGGTCAAGGGTACGCCGTTCGATTTCACCCAGCCCACGCCGATCGGGGCACGCATCGAGCAGGATGACGAACAACTGCGGTTCGGCCGCGGCTACGACCACAACTTTGTGCTGCGCGGCGGCGGTGGCTCGCTGGCGGAAGCGGCTGAGGTTTACGAACCCAAGACAGGCCGCGTGCTGCGCGTGCTGACCACCGAACCGGGCGTGCAGTTTTACACCGGAAATTTCCTGGACGGGACCCTGCGCGGGAAGTACGGCCGGATCTATCATCGCCGCTCCGGCTTCTGCCTGGAGACCCAGCATTTCCCCGATTCGCCCAACCAACCACAGTTCCCCTCGGTCGTCCTGCGCCCCGGCCAGAGCTATCGCTCCACGAGCATTTACGAGTTCAGCGCGAGGTAGCGGCCGCGGCGCAAGCGAGGCGTTGCTTGGTGGCCGTAAATGCCGGCCGTGCCGGTCGTGTGTCGCTGTGCTGCCCGCCCGCGGCCCGCGGTGCTTCCCACGCACGGACGCGAAAGTTGTATGAATAGGGATCGCCATGCGCATCAGTTTTCTGTCGGCATTGCTCGCGCTCGCACCCCTCGCCCCGGCGGGTCCGTTGCGAGCCGTTTTCGATCAGCCCGTTTCCGAGTACCGCTGGTCGCTCCAGGAGATAGATCCGGGCCTGCCGGCAGACTGGACGCCTTTCCAGTTCCTGGTGCTGGAAATGAGGGCGTCGTCGCCGCAACGTTTCGAACTGCGCATCTACACGGCGGCGGGCACGCGCAGCCAGCGCATTCACCCCTTCTCGGGGGTCTGGATCCGTGCGGCGGTTCCCTTGCGGTATTACTCGCAGGTCGAGCGGGAGGGCCACGACCTGGCGTCGTTGGGCAACAAGCCGCGGGGAACGTTCTGGATCAACGTCTCGGGCGCGGTCGAGCCGCTGATGGCGGTCCAAGGGCTCGGCGTAGCCATGCAGAACCCGGTCGGCCAGCCCACGCTCGAAATAAGGTCCCTGCGGCTGGCGCGGGAAGATCCCGGTGACGCGGTCCTCGAGAGCCGTCCCGTGGTGGACGAGTTCGGCCAGTGGATCCCGGCCGACTGGCCCGGCAAAGCCACCAGCCTCGAGCAACTGCGCAGGGTATGGTCCGCCGAGGAGGTCGCGTTGGGTCAGGGCGATTTCGGTTACTGCCCTTACGGCGGATACCGCGCCACCAAAGCCAGGGCGACGGGCTTCTTCCGCGTCGAGCAAATCGACGGACGGTGGTGGTTCGTGGATCCGGACGGCCACCTTTTCTTCTCCGTGGGCGCCGATGTGATCACCCCGTATTCGGGCACGCGCGTCGAGGGTCGTGAAAGCATCTTCGCCGCCCTGCCCCCGCCCGAGTTGAGGCCCGCGATGCGGCCGGGAGCGCGCGGCGCCCAAGTCTCCTTCTACACCTGGAACTTGCTGCGGCGCTTCGGCGAGGACTGGCCGCAGAAATGGGTCGAGTTCACCTTGCGGCGGATGCAGGCCTGGGGTCTGAACACGATCGCCAACTGGTCGGATCCGCGACTGGCTGCGGCCAGGCGCGTCCCTTACGTCGCCACGCTGCGCGGCTGGGGAATCGAAACCGGCCCGCTGGGGATGCCTGACGTATACTCGCCCGAGTGGGCACAGCAGGTGGACAAGGCCGCTGCCGAGCAGTGCGCGCCCCGCAAGGAGGATCCCTACCTGCTGGGTTACTTCGTGGCCAACGAGCCGCCCTGGCCGGGCCGCGAGTCCCTGCTGGTGGATATGATCCTGCAAGGGCCGCCCACCGCCACCCAGCGCGCGCTGAAGGAATTCCTCGCCCAAGCAGATACGACCGAACGAAGGCGCCACTTTGTATTGAAAGCTTTCGAAAAGTTTCTCGACACTGTGAATGCGGCCATCCGCAGGCACGATCCCAACCATCTCAACCTCGGCATCCGCTTCGGCGGGCGGCCGCCGGAAGACGTTATCCGCGCTGCCCGTGTCTTCGACGTGTACAGCCATAACATTTACGACTACGTGCCCGACCGCACGCTGCTCGATCGCATCTACCAGCTCACCGGCCGTCCCATGATCATCGGAGAATTCCATTTCGGGACTCCCGGCCGCGGCCTGGCGCCCGGCCTTCGCCAGAGCCGAGACCAGCACGAGCGCGGCGTGGCCTACCGCTATTACGTCGAAAACGCCGCTGCCCACCCGGCTCTCATCGGCACGCACTGGTTTCAGTGGGTGGATGAGCCGGCCACCGGCCGCATGGACGGCGAAAACTACAATATCGGTTTGGTGGACGTCACCGACCAGCCCTACGCCGAGCTCGTCGAGGCGGCCAAAGCAACGCACCGCCGGCTGCTGGCTGTCCACTCCGGCAAGGAACCGCCCTTCAGCCAGAAGGCTTTGGTTCGCTGAGCACGAGGAAGCAACCATGCGCTCGCCTTGCCTGCCTCTGGCGCTCGCTTTTCTGGCCCTGCTGGTCCCCGCTCGCTGTCAAAGGCAGAGCTCGTCCCCGGTCACCGTGCGGGTGAAGGACATCGTGCTGCCCACTTATCTGATCGGGCCACCCGAGCCCAACCCTATCTTTTTCTTCGGTCGCGCCTCTCAGGGCGCCGAGGGGCGCGTCTACCCTTACCCGCTCTACGACCGCTTGACTTACCAGAAAGTGCCCAAAACTTACAAGATCATTTATCTCGAGAACGAGTATGTCCGCCTAGGCATACTGCCTGAGCTCGGGGGACGCCTGTTCGAAGCGATCGACAAGACCAACGGCTATCACTTCATTTACCGGCAGCACGTGATCAAGCCGGCCCTGATCGGCCTGATCGGCGCCTGGATCTCTGGGGGCATCGAATGGAATATCCCGCACCACCACCGCGCCACCACCGTGTTGCCCGTGCAGCACCGCATCGAAAGCAACCCAGACGGCAGCAGAACGGTGTGGGTGGGCGAGCTGGAAATCCGGCACCGGATGCGATGGGCGGTAGGCTACACGCTGCATCCCGGCAAGGCGCGGCTGGAAGCCAGAGTGCGCATTCTGAACCGCACGCCTGTGGTCCAGACCATGCTTTGCTGGGCCAACGTGGCGGTCCACGCCAACGAAAACTACCAGGTCATTTTCCCGCCCCGCACCCAGTGGGGCACGCACCATCACAAGCGCGAGTTCATCCAGTGGCCCATCGCTCGCGGGCGTTACGGCGGGGCGGATTTCTCCCAGGGCATGGACGTGAGCTGGTACAAGAACCACGTCGCCTCTAACTCGATCTTCGCCTGGAATTACGAGGACGACTTTCTGGCCGGCTACGATCATGGCAAGCAAGCGGGCATCATCAGCGTGGCCGACCACCACATCGTTCCCGGCAAGAAGCTGTGGACCTGGGGCACCGGGCCCCGGGGACGCATGTGGGACAGGATTCTGACGGACGAAGACGGGCCTTACATCGAGTTGATGGTGGGAGCTTACTCGGACAACCAGCCCGATTATAGCTGGCTCCAGCCATTCGAGACCAGGTCGTTCGAAATATACTGGTACCCGTTCCGCGAGATCGGCGGGGTGAAGAACGCCAACTTGCATGCGGCCGTGAACCTCGAAATCTCCGGCGGCCGGGCACGGCTGGGCTTTTACACTCCTGCCTTCCATCCTGCGGCCACGGTCTCCCTCACCGCCGGCGGCAGAACACTGCTGCGCCAGACCACCGCCATCGGCCCCGCGCGCCCCTGGAAGCGCGAAATCCTGTTGCCGCCGGGCACGGACGAATTTGGCGTGCGAGCCTCGCTTTCGGTTGGCTCGCGCGAACTCATCGCTTACTCCCCAGTCCGGCTGTCTGCCCAGCCCATGCCCAAGCCAGTGGAGCCGCCCCCACCGCCCGAGCAGATCAAGACTAACGAGGAGCTCTACCTCACTGGCCTGCGAATCGAGCAGTTCCACCACCCCACTCTCGAGCCCGATCCTTACTGGGAAGAAGCGCTGCGGCGCGACCCCGGCGACGTGCGGGTCAACACCGCGCTGGGCATTAACTATCTCAAGAAAGCCCGTTTCGCCGACGCGGAACGGCTATTCCGCAAGGCCCTGGAGAGGGCCACCGACCGCTACACCACGCCCAGGGACGCCGAACCGATCTATTACCTGGGCCTGGCGCTCAAGGCCCAGGGACGGCTGGACGAAGCCTTCGACCGCTGTTATTCGGCCACCTGGAGCATGGCGTGGCACGCGCCGGCTTATTACTGCCTCGCCGAAATCGCCGCGGCCCGCGGGCATTGGAGCGCGGCGCTGGGCTACGTCGAACGGTCGCTCCAAGCGAATGCGCTCAACGTGCGCGCCCTGGCCTTGAAGGCCGCCTCGTTGCGCCACTCAGGCCGCTCCCAGCAAGCCCTGGCTGTCATCGCAACCGCTTTGCGCCGAACGGATCCGCTGGATGTCCGCCTGATGGCGGAACGCTGGCTCGCATCGCATGCGCCGCAGGATCGCGCCGCGCTGGTGGACACCATGCGGCGCCATCCGGCCAGCGGGCTCGAAACCGCGGCCGAATATCTGGACGCAGGTTTGTGGGCCGACGGCGCGACAGTGCTGGGTGAACTCGCGGCGGCGGGAAAGGAGGCTTCGCCGCTGGTCTATTACTATTTGGGTTACTTTGCAGACAAACTCGGCCAGCCCGACAAAGCAGACCGTTACTATGCAACTGCGGCAAAGGGTTCACCCGAATACGTTTTTCCTTTCCAGCAGGAAATGCTCGAAGTCCTGGGCGCGGCCATGGAAGGTAACCCGCGCGACGCCCGCGCGCCTTACTATCTCGGCAACCTGCTCTACGACTGGCAGCCAGAACGGGCGGCGGCTCTGTGGGAAAAGTCGCTGGCGCTCGATGATTCCTTCCCCATCGCGTGCCGCAACCTGGCCATCGCGTATTCCAGGTCGGCGAAGGCGAGTGATCTCAAGCGCGCCATCCAACTGATGGAGAAAGCGGTCTCGGCACCCCGCAAGTACGCGCTGCACTTCGCTGAACTGGACGCGCTCTACGAAGCCGCGGGCGTGGAGCCGGAAAAGCGGCTGGCGGTGCTGGAGAGCAATCACGAGGTAGTGGCCGGGCGCGACGATGCGCTGGCGCGCGAAATCAGCCTGAAAGTGGTGCTGGGCAAGTACGACGAAGCCATCCAGATGCTGAGCGGGCGCCGCTTCGCGGTCTGGGAGGGGGGCTCGCTCAACGTGGCGGACGACTGGACGGACGCTCACTTGCTCCGCGGGCGCCAGCGCCTGGCTGCCGGACGCTACCACGAGGCACTGCGCGACTTCGAAACCGCGCTGGAGGTGCCGGACAATCTTCCGGCCGAGCGGCGCGCGGGCGGCTCTCG
>JBMFPL010000095.1:0-10504 GCA_049969115.1 Bryobacteraceae bacterium
GCAGGATCCATTGCGGGACGGGGCCAGCCGTCATATGGTCGCGGGGCTGACCATGAGCCGGGCGCGCGGGGGCAGGCCCGTTTCCGGGCCAGAGGACTGGCCACGCAGGGGCGCAACGGGAAGAGCTTCGGGCACGCGGGCCCGTTCCCGCAAGCGAAGCGCGCCGGGCGGGCGCGGCATCAAATGCCGACGGCCTCCAATTGCCGCCAGGCGGCCGGCCAACTGAAATAGCGCTGGTAGCGAGCGCGTCCAGCCTCACCCAGAGCGCGCCGGCGCTCGGGGGAATCGAGCAACTCGAGGATGGCGCGAACGAAGTCCGCGGGCCGGTCGGCGAGGAGCAAATGCTCGCCGTGCCGCGCGCCCAGTCCCTCGGCGCCCGACGAGGTGGAAACTACGGCCCGCCCCGCGGCCCAGGCTTCCAGGATCTTGACACGCGTGCCGCTGGCCGCCAGCAAGGGCGCCACGACCACTTTGGCCGCAGCCAGTTCATGAATGGCATCGGCCACCGGTCCCACCAGCTCGATCCGCTCGTCGCCGCGCAGATAACGCTCCACGGCATGAGGATTCCTGCCGATCACCCGCCACACCAGGCCGGGCCGCTGCTCCCTCAGCGCGGGCCAGATTGCGCGCCGGAAGTAGCGCACGGCGCCTGCGTTGGGCTGGTACTCCAGGTTGCCCGAGAACGCCACCACCTCCTGCTCAGCCACGCAAGGCTGCGGGACGACGGGGATGGCGTTCGGGTAGACGGCAGCGGTGAGGCCCGGGGCGATGGAGAGGACCCGGGCCGTATCCTCGCCGGAAGCGGCGAGGATAAGATCGAACTCCGGCAACCAGCGCTCTTCCATCCTGCGGCAACAGCGCGCGAAGCGCCGGAAAACCGGCCGCAGCGGCCACGGCTCGCTCGCGGCCAGACGGGCGTAGAGCTCGGACTCAACGTTGTGCAGATCGAGCACGAGCCGGCGGGCGTACGGCCGCAGAAACTCCGCATAGGGTGCGCACCAGAAGTGCTCGATGACGGCCAGCTCGTAGCGGTTGCCCTCGAGCAGTTCGCGGATGGCCGGGGCGAAGCCGCTGAAGCGGTCATTCAGGGGCGGCCGTTTCCTGGCCAGGCGACGTAGGTTGCGGGCGAGGCGAGCGACCGCGCCGCGGGAGTGCGAAGGCAGTGCGATGACATGGACACGGTGGAATTTGCCCGCGGGCAAAGCAAGCCGCGGGTCGGGCGCGCCGGGTTCCCGGAACACGATCAGATCCACGCGGTAGCGCGGCAGCAGGTACTCCAGCAGGGAGGCCGTACGCAGCGGGCCCCCGCCGACGGGCGGGTACGGCGCTTCCGGGCTGATCACCAGCGCACGGGACTCAGCGCCGCGCTCTTCGGAGAGCTTCGACATAGACCTCCCGCGTGCGCTGCGCCGTCTGCGTCCAGGAGAAGCCGGAGGCGCGAGCCAGCGACCGCTCGCGCAGTTCAGCGCGGCGGTCCGGGCGTTCGATCACCAATCGCATCGCTTCGGCCCAAGCGCGACCGTCGCGGGCGTCCAGAAGCAGGGCCGCGTCGCCGGCGACTTCCATGATGGCCCCGTCGCGCGAGGCGATCACGGGCGCGCCGCACTGCATGGCTTCCAGCACGGGCAGCCCGAAGCCCTCGTAAAGCGAGGGGTAGACAACGGCCAGCGCGCCCGAATAAAGCGGCGGCAATCGCTCGTCGGGCAACTCACCCAGCCAGCGAATCCCATCGGCCGCGGGCAGCTCGCCGAAATCCGATCGCTTGCGGCCTACAAGCACCAGCTCAACAGGCGAGCTGCGCCGCACCTCGCGGAAGGCATCCAGCAGCATGACCAGGTTCTTCCGCGGCTCGAGCGTCCCAACGTACAAGAAATACGGCGAGCCGGCAGGCGCGGGGACAGGTCGGAACCGAGGCGATGCCGCCAGCGGGACCGCGACGATCTGCGACGGGGGGATGTGGAAGCGCTCCGTCGCCTCCCTGCGTACGGCTTCCGTGTGGGTGATGACGAGGGCGGCCCGGCCCAGACGCAGCAACCAGGGCGTGCGACGGCGCACGCGCCCGGCGCCCGATTGCCAGCGGGGATCCAGCCAGGGTGAGAGATCGTGGAGAGTGAGCACCGCGGGGATGCGGCCCAGGTAAGGGACTTCGAAGTTGGCTCCGTGAAACAGATTGGCCTGTATTTGTTTCAGCCGACGCGGCAGCCCCGCCAGCCACCACCGGCGTTCCAGCCATCCCGAAGCCCCGGGCATGGCACGCAGGTTTCCCGGCGCCGCTTCCGGCGCGCAGAAGCTCTGGTCGCTCAGCAGCCAGTACTCGTCCTCGGGAAAATTCTCCGCCAGCGCCCGGCTGAGCTCGACCACGTAGCGACGGAGCCCTCCGCTGGAAAGAGTGAGTGGGGTGGCGTCCAGAGCCACGCGCATGCGCTTCAACAACGGCTCAGGCGGCGGAGTTCAGCTTCACGATTGAGGTAGTTCTGCTCGTAATAGCGCTTGTACTCACCCGAGCGCACCCGCGCCACCCAGCCCGTGTTCTCCCGGTACCAACAGACCGTGCGCCGAAGCCCCTCTTGGAAGTCCACCTGCGGTCGCCAGCCGGTTTCCTCCATGATCTTCCGGCTGGAAAGGGCATACCGGCGGTCGTGGCCGGGACGGTCGGCCACGAAGCGGATCAGGCTTTCGGGCTTGCCGGTGATGTGCAGGATGCGGCGGACCACCTCCAGATTGGGCAGGGCGCAGTTGCCGCCGATGTTGTAAATTTCTCCCGGCCGCCCCTTTTCCAACAAGGCAGCCAGGGCGCGGCAGTGGTCTTCCACGTAAAGCCAATCTCGCACGTTGCCCCCGTCCCCGTAGACGGGCAGCGGCCGGTCCTCCAGCGCGTTGGCGATCATCAGGGGAATGAGCTTTTCCGGAAACTGGTAAGGCCCGTAGTTATTGGAAGCGCGGGTTACGATGACCGGAACGCGGTAAGTTGCGAAGTACGAAAGCGCGAGCAGATCGGCGCCCGCCTTGGAGGCTGAGTAAGGGCTGCTGGGGCGAAGGGGGAAGTTTTCGTCGGCCTCGAGCGGCTCCGGAAGGCTGCCGTAGACTTCGTCGGTGGACACATGGAGAAACAAGCCTGGGGCATGGCGTCGGGCCGCCTCCAGCAGCACAAAGGTCCCTCGCAGGTTGGTTTCAAACGCGGGCGAGGGAGCGAAGATGCTCCGGTCCACATGCGATTCGGCGGCGAAGTGGACCACCGCGTCGGGCCGGTGCCCGGCCATGATCCGGTCCACCAGCGCCTCGTCGCAGACGTCGCCGCGGACGAAGTGGTGGCGCGGGTCGCCCTCCACCGGCGCCAGATTCTCCAGGTTACCCGCGTAAGTCAGTTTGTCGAGATTGACTATTTCGCGAACGCGGTTTTCGGCCAGCACCAGTCGCACAAAGGCGGAGCCGATAAAACCCGCGCCGCCGGTCACCAGTAACTTCACTTGCACTTCCCCGGTTTACTTGTGCTGTAACTCCCAGTCATAATTGATCGAGGGGTCATCGTACGGCAGCCGCCCCTCGTCGTCGGGATCATAGAACTGATCGGTCACGTAGACCAAAATCGCAGGCTGCTCCCCGATGACCTTGTAACCGTGAGCCACCCCGGGAGGGATGAGCAGCTGCCAGGGCCGCAGCATGCCGACGTAGAAGGTGTTGCGCGCGCCGAAGGTGGGTGAGCCGCGGCGCAGGTCCACCAGCGCCACCTGGAGCATGCCCGCCACCACAGTCCACAAATCTTGCTGGCGGAGATGGTAATGGAAGGCCTTGATGGCGCCCGGGTAGCTCAACGACGAGGAGACCTGCATCCGGGCCGGCTGGAAGCTAGCCAGCAGCGCCTGCCCCGCGCGGCCGACTTCCAGGAAGCAACCGCGATCGTCCGGCCACAGGGCGACAGGCGCCAGCCTGACTCCCTCGATCAGGTCGGGTGAATCCATCCGCTGGATCACAGCGCCGATGCCGCGGGGGCATTCGGGGCGGCACAACTCCAGCCCCTGGCCCCGGGCGATCACGTCTTGCCGCAGCACCGCTGGCCCGCTCATGGTCGGCCCGGCACGGCTTCCAGCCGCGCCGCCTCCTCCTTTTGCCTACGCCGCTGCTCGGCCACCAGGTTAGCCGCGCGCAGCAGGGAATCGAAGGTTCCCGCGTCGGTCCACCAGCCCTCGAGGAAGGAAAACGTCATGGTTCCTTCGGCGATGTACATGTTGTTGACGTCGGTAATCTCCAACTCGCCGCGGGCCGAGGGAACCAGCCGGCGAATCTTGTCGAACACCGTGCCGTCGTACATGTAAATGCCGGTGACCGCGTAGCGAGACTTCGGATTTTTAGGCTTTTCTTCGATGCCCACGATGCGATCGCCCTGGATTTCGGCCACGCCGAAGCGCTCGGCGTCGGGCACCTCCTTGAGCAGGATCCGGGCGCCCCGTTCCTGGTGCTCGAATTCTTCCACCGCGTTGCGGATGGATCCCTCGATCAGGTTGTCCCCCAGCACAACGCAGATCTTCTGGCCGTCGGCGAAGTGTTCGGCCAGCGACAACGCCTCGGCGATGCCGCCCTCGCCCTCCTGGTAGGTGTAGTTCAGATGGGACAGGCCAAACTGCTTGCCGTTGCCCAGTAGGCGCAGGAAATCGCCAGCGTTGCGTCCCCCGGTGACGATGAGAATGTCGCGGATACCGGCCTCCACGAGCATCTCGATAGGGTAGAAAATCATGGGTTTGTCGTAGACCGGCAGCAGGTGCTTGTTGGTGATTTTGGTCAATGGATAAAGCCTGCTGCCGGTGCCTCCCGCCAGGACTACGCCCTTCATAAGCCGCTCCGCAAGAACCTTTTATCATAACCCTCACAACGATGCGGGGTCTCGCCGGTCAGAAAGGTTTGCGACTCCCGGCACGGGGATGGTAGGTTCTTTGGGTTGAACGGGGTCCTCAAGCGAGTCCAGGCGCAGTGGGTCGAGATCGCCGCGGCGCTGTTGCTGGCCGGGCTGGGGTGCGTCAGCGTCTACCGCGCGGCGACCCAGTCCATCACGGCGGACGAGGCCTTCACTTACAATCACTTTGCGGGCGGCGACGAGCCGGTCCGGGTTTACGACGCTAACAACCATGTCCTCTTCACGTGGCTGGCGAGGGCCTCGGTGGGCGTCTTCGGGTTGTCGGAGCTGAGCCTGAGGCTGCCCGCCGTGCTGGGCGGCTGGTTCTACCTCGCGGCCGTGTCGGTGCTGGCGCGGCGGCTCTATGGCCGCGGGTGGCTGTTCCTGCTCGCTGTCGCCGCGCTGGCGCTGAACCCGTTCGTGCTCGATTTTCTTTCCGCGGCGCGCGGTTACGGCCTCGCTCTGGCCCTGCTCATGTGGGCCATACACCTTGCTGCGCTCGACCTTGAAGCGCAAGCGCCCTCGAACCGCTGGTGGCGAGCGATGGCTCTCTGCCTGGCGCTGGCGGTCGCCGCCAACTTGAATTTCGCCGTTCCCGGTGCAGCGCTGGCTGCGAGCTTCTGCTTGCTGACCGTAGCCCGCCGGCCCCCGGCGGTCGTGCGGATGGCGGAGCTGGCCCGCAACCTGCTCGCTCCCGGGCTGCTGGCGGCGATCGCGCTGCTGGCCTGGCCCTTGAGGACGGCGCGCAAGTCGGCGTTCTACTACGGCGTGGACAGCCTGCGCCAGACCCTGCAAGGTCTGCTCTACTACTCGTTCTGCCATTCTGCGCCGGAACCGCCATCACGGCTGCAAAATCTGCTGTGGGACGCGTCGCACTGGGTGACGCCGGCGGTGCTGCTGGCAGCGGCGGCTGTTTCGGCCTGGCTGACTCCGCGGTTGGTGCGTTGTGGCGAGTGGCGGAGAGAAGAAGGCTTTCTGGCACTGGCCAGCGGGACTTCATGGCTGGCTCTGGGCCTGCTGGTCGCGCTCAAAGGCCTGGTCGGGTTGAAATATCCAGTGGATCGCACTGCGCTTTATTGGATCCCGCTTTGGACGCTGCTCGCCCTGACGCTCGTAGCGCTGGCGAACCGGGGGCCTGCGAAGACGGTCCCGGCCGGATCGAGGATTGCGCGGCGACTCGTCTCCGTGTCCTTGGCCACTTGCCTGGGGGTGGCCGTAGCGCAGTACGTGCTCCAGTTCGATACCCGCTACTATGCCCAGTGGCGGTACGACGCGGGCACCAAACAGATGATGCGGATCATGGTGGCGCGCGCGGGTTCGCATCCTGCCCGCCGCGTGCGCGTCGGGGCGAGCTGGATGTTGGAGCCCAGCCTGAATTTCTACCGGCAGCGGTACCGGCTAACGTGGATGGACAAAGTGACCCGTGACGGGCCACGGGGTGATTTCGATTACTATCTGCTGATCGGGGAGGACACCGCCCTGGTAAGCGAAAAGGGCCTCGCTGCACTTTACCGGCATCCGCTCTCCGGCGCGGTGCTGGCCGTGCGGCAAAGCATGCTACAATCCCGGCAATGAAGCTTTACCGCTGGAGCGAAATCGAGAAAGAGCAGATGAACCCGGCCGTAGCCCGGCAGGTAATTCACACCGACCGGATGACGCTGGCCAGAGTCCTTCTGAGCAAGGGCGGCGTCGTGGCGGGTCACCGGCATCCCAACGAACAGGTGACCCAGCTCGAGCGGGGGAGGCTGCGCTTCACTATCGAAGGAGAGAGCGTGGTGCTGGAGCCGGGCTCGGTCCTGCACATCCCGGCCGGCGCGTTTCATCAAGTGGAGGCGCTGGAGGACAGCGTGGCCGTAGATGTCTTCACGCCCCCGCGCGAGGACTGGATCCGCGGAGACGACGCTTACCTTAGGAGCTAAGCAGGGAGAAAGCGATGGGGCGGGGAGTCCTTTTCCCCCACGCTGCCGTGTTGCAAGCCCTTGGGATCTGGTACAATCGCCACGTGCGAACCGTCGCGCCAGGCGCTCCCAGGCACGCAGGCGGGCTGGGTGTGCCCCGCGTGATCTCGCCTGCAGGTTGTGACATCGAGCTCGCCGGGAGGCGCCTCCCGGCCATCCTATGAAAACCACTTGGGGGTTATGAGCCGGGTTGGGGGGGTCGAATATCGCAGGGGCTGCTGCGAAGGCGGCGCTGCACGATCGCTCTGCCCGGGCAAAAGCGCAATTGCATGTTTCCAGGCAGGACACCGTTACCACCGCGTAAAGTCAGGATCCGCGAAAACGTCAACGAAGGAATCCGGGCCCGCGAGGTCCGCGCCGTTTTCCCGGACGGAACCGTGGAAATCATGCCCACCCAGGCCGCTATTCGCAAGGCACAGGAGATGGGGCTGGACTTGATTCTGGTGGCGCCCACCGCCGACCCACCCGTGGCCAAGGCCATGGACTGGGGGCAGTGGCAGTACGAGCAGAAGAAAAAACAGCAGGAAGCCAAGAAAAAGCAGCACGTCATCCAGGTCAAGGAACTGAAATTCCGTCCCAACACGGACGAGCACGACTACCAGTTCAAGAAAAACCACGCCATCCGCTTTTTGCAGGAAGGCAATCGCGTCAAGGCGGTGGTGCAGTTCCGCGGCCGGGAAATCGCGCACGTCGAACTTGGCCAGCGTTTGCTGGAGCGCTTCGCCCAGGACGTGGCTACCTACGGCACGGTCGAGGGCCAGCCTCGGATGGAGGGACGCAACATCCACATTATCGTGGCGCCGCTGAAGCCATCCAAGGAAAAACCCAAACAACCAGCGTCGCCGGAGCCTGCCAGGTCAGCCGAGGGCGCGGGCCCGGCCGGGCAGGGCTGAAGCCCGCCGCGCGCGGCGCCCGCTCAGTAGAAAAGATACTTGCGCCAGCGCTCGTCCCCGCGTCCCAGCAGCCGCATGATGTGGCGGCTGGTGTGAAGCGTGAAGGGGCGCGGTGGCCGGGTCAGTTTCATGCCCGCCTCTTCGGGCGTGCGGTTGCCCTTGCGGTTGTTGCAATCGTGGCAGCAGGTGACCAGATTTTCCCAGGTGGTCTCGCCGCCGCGGGAGCGCGGGATGACGTGATCCAGCGTGAGCTCGGAGGAGGGCAGGGTGCGCAGGCAATACTGGCAAGTGTAACGATCCCGCATTAAAATGTTTTTGCGGGACAGCGCCCGCGTTTGCTGCGGGATGCGCCGGTACTCCAGCAGCCGGATCACCGAGGGCAGCGGCACCGCCTGGCGGGCCGAATGCAGCAGGTGAGGCGAGTATTCTTCCGGGATAGCCACGCCCTTGAGAACCAGCACCAGCGCGCGCCGCGCCGCGCAGATGTTGATCGGCTCGTAGCTGGCGTTGAGGACCAGGACCGGAGTTCGGAGCCCGTTCTGCCCGGCCATCTCAAGCCGCCTCCCCGAGCCCAGCCGCCAGCATGAGCGGGCGGCGGTCGGCCCTCGCCAGGGTCAGCACCGCTACGTAACGCGCCCCCGCTTCCTTGAGAGCCCGCGCGCAGGCGGAGGCGGTGGCCCCCGTGGTCATCACGTCATCAACCAGCAACACCCGCAAGCCTGGCAGCGACGCGCCCCGGCGCACGCGAAAAGCGCCCGCGACATTGGCCCGCCGCGCCGAATGCTTCAGGCCCGCCTGGGACGCGGTCGCGCGCACTCGGCGAAGAACGCGGGAAACCTTCGTGCCGTAGCGCCGCGCTATTGCACTCGCCAGAACCTCCGACTGATTGAAGCCCCTGCGCCAGCGCCTCCGCCAATGCAGCGGCACGGGAACGATCGCATCGAAGCGCTCCTCGCGGGGCATGGCCAGGGCGATCCACTCACCCAGCACCCGGCCCAAAGGCCTCACGCCGCCGTACTTGAACAGGTGGATCAACTCGCGCAACCGGCCCTCGTAAGCGCCCCAGGAATACGCGGCATCGAAACCGTTCAAGCCACGGCGGCACAGGGCGCACAGGCCATCGCCATCGAGAGGAGCACGGTTCAGGAAGGGCGTCCGGCAGCAGGCACAGAAGTGCTCCGCGCTGAGGGGTTCCGGAGGGCGCAGGCAGGCATCGCATACCGGGATCCGCGACGCACGCCACAGCGGCCGGCCGCAGACCCGGCACTCGTCGGGAAACAACAGCGACAGCGCCGCCGCGCCGACCTCCCGAATGAGGGGCGCCACCCGTTGCGGGACCGCGCCCGCCAGCCAGCTACTGGAGAAGACGCACCTCCTTGAAACCCCAGTCTACATCATCCCACGGGCAGGCGGGGCAGCGCGGCCGCGGCTTTGATGTATACTGCCTGCGGTGAACGCAATGAATCGGGAGCCGGCCTATACGCGGCGCGACTTGGGACGCCTGGCGGCCACGGCGCTGGCGCCGCGCAAGCCCCTGCCGCCGCTTGAGCCCGGGATCAAGCTCGCCGTCCAATTGGGCACCGACCCTAGCGAAGAGGATTTGCAATTCGCCCGCCAGCTCGGCGTGGAGTACGTCACCATCTGGGTACGCGGCCAGGACGCCACCGTGGACAATTTCGTTCGCCTGCGCAGGAAGGTGGAGGGCGCCGGGCTGAAGATCTGGAACATCGGCAACATTGACGTCCACAACATGGAGGAAGTCACCCTGAATCTGCCCGGCCGCGATCGAAAGATCGAGGAATACAAGCAGTACCTCAGGAACCTGGGCAAGGCGGGCGGCATCCACTACACCACCTACGCTCACATGGGCAACGGCATCTGGAGCACGGCGCCGGAACTGACGCGCGGCGGCGCCCGGGCGCGGGCATTCGATCTGGCCCGGGCCGAGCAGGGCCACTGGGCGGGCAAGACCTTTCGCGGTCCGCTCACCCATGGCCGCAGATACACGCCCGAGGAAATCTGGGAGAACTTCGCCTTTTTTATTCGCCAAGTGGCGCCGGTGGCCGAAGAAGAAGGGATCCGCATCGGAATCCATCCGGACGATCCCCCCGGAGTCGAGCTGGGCGGCGTGCCGCGCTGCATCTTCTCCAGTTTCGACGGCTACAGAAAAGCGCTGGAGATCGCGGGCAGCCCCAACGTCGGTATGTGCCTGTGCGTGGGCTGCTGGCTGGAAGGCGGGCCCGCAATGGGGCGCGACGTGATCGAAACCATCCGCTACTTCGGTCGGCAAGGCAAGATTTTCAAGGTGCACTTCCGCAACGTTTCTGCGCCGCTGCCCCATTTCGTGGAGACGTTCGTGGACGACGGCTACATGGATATGTACCGGGTGATGCGCGCGTTGCAGGAAGTGGACTTCCGCGGGGCGATCATCCCGGATCACGTGCCCGCGATGACTGGCGGCCCCCGCGCGGGTGTTGCTTACAGCATCGGCTACATGCGTGCCCTCATTCAGCGCGCGGAAGCCGAGGTGGGCGGGGGCCGCCGCACTCACAAGACCGGTTGAGGGAGGCTTGCATGGTCACGCGGCGTTCGTTTCTGGCGGGCGCTCTGGCTGCGCCCGCGGTTCGCAGAGCGCTTTCTCAAGGCCCGGTGGCTGCCAAGGTGCTGATCGAGCCGGCCGAGCCAATCGGCGTCATTCGTCCCGAGCTGCACGGCCATTTCGCCGAGCACCTGGGCAAGTGCATCTACGGCGGCCTGTGGGTGGG
>JBMFPL010000096.1:0-10488 GCA_049969115.1 Bryobacteraceae bacterium
CGCGAGCGCAAGACTTTCCTGCTCTGGCTCGCCGCTTACGTCTGCTCCCAGTTGGAGAGCACGCTGGCAGTGTTGGGCATTCCCTGCCCGGAGTACATGTAGGTCGCATGCGAAGGCCTGTGCGGGATGCACAGTGCCGCGGGCGTGCGCGGGGTGGGCGGGCGCCGCCATGGTGGCAACTATCGGGAACTTCTTGCCCCGCCGACCGGCCGTGAACAGCGGCTAGCTCTCGGCCGTGTCAGCTCGATCGCCACAGCTTGGTTCCCGGGGGCGATTGCCGGGGCTGTCGAGCGGCCACACAAGCCACGAGTGCGAGCTGCTCCGCCGCTGGTGCCCGGGTCCCGCCCGACGCTGGAAGGCTCCGTGGCGTTGCCTCTCTCAAAGGACAAACTCCCGGCCGATAGCGGGACTGCCGGCGAGTGTGAAGTGCACGGCCGCTAGGTGCCCGTTCGCGCGGCGCCAATCAACGCATGGAGATTTTCGGGAGGCGTGTTGGCCGGGATGGCGCAGCCAGCGTTGAGGATGAAGCGGGGCGTATCGGAGAAGATCGCCATCAACTCACGGGTTTTCTGAGCGACCAGCGCAGGCGTTCCCAGGGCGAGAACGCCGGTGGGATCCAGGTTGCCCACGAAGGTCGTTCTGCCTGACAGAACGTCATGGGCGCGTCGCGCGTCCGTCTTGTAGTCCAGTTCCAGCGCATCCGCGCCGGTGGCTGCCATATCGGCCAGGATCGGCTCGGTCTTGCCGCAGATGTGCAGCATGTAGGGCAGCCCCAGGCGATGCGTTTCTTCCACCACTCGCCTCTCGTAAGCCCAGGCGAACTCGCGGTACAAGCGGGGAGAGATGACGCTGGGCCCTGCGGGGCTATCCCCGTTGGAAAGCATATGGGCGCCGGTAGTGGCCATCAGCCGGATGAATTGCAGGGTTGCCTCGAGGGCGTAATCGAGCAGGCGCCGCACGTCCTGTTCGCACGCCGGGTCGGTCAGCTCCAGCATCCAATCGGCTGCGCCCCGCATCTGACTGGCCAGCGAGAACGGGCATTGGTCGCAGTTACCGCGGACGAAGACCTCGTGGTTGAAGTGTCTGACCAGGAGGCGGACCGCTTCCAGCCAGACCTGCACGCCCCGATAGCGCGAGATGTCAGGCGGGTCCAGATCGCGCACTTCTTCCAGACGGGCCAGCCGCGCCCCGCGCGTGACCGCCGGCTCGTGCTCGGGGAATTCCACCGGCACACCGAGGGCGCCAGCCAGCGTTGCAGTATCGATGTCTACGACGATCCCGTCGTAGCCGTACTTGTCCACCGCTTGGATGAACGAGCGCGCTACGGACTCGGGATTGCTCCGGAACTCGCTCATCGAGATTCCCGCCTCGTGCGCCGCCATCATGAAGTTGTGCAACATGACAGGGGTGGTGTCGGGCCACTGTCCGCTCAAGGCGGCCATGATTCTCTGATAGCCGTTCATGACGCCCGTGCCATTGTATCGCGGGCGTGCTCGCCCTCTGTCCCTGCGAGAAGGCCTGAATCGCGAGCGTGACGGCGCGCGAGCGATGGCCGGTTTTGTTCGCCGGACGCAACTGGCAGGCGTCGCTCCGGGGTTGCCGGGGCACAGGAGAGGTTAGCAGGTGGCTCCCGGCGGAACTGCGTATCATCTTCGCGCGCGAGACAGCAGGCGCCTGCTCTCCCCTTCCAGTGTTCGGGGGATGCCGATCAGGGAGGATCCCCTATCTCCAGGACGCTGGTTCCCAGGTCGAAGCCGGCACAAGCCGGGAGAACAGACAAACTCTCCAGCAAGTCGTGGCCGAAGTAGGGGCGCAGGCCAGGCCGGCGGCGCTCGCCGGAGCCGGCTCGGCTTGCAGGTATACTGGAGCGATTATGAGCGACAAACTTGGTGTTGCAATCCTGGGAACCGGCGACGTTTCCGGAGAACACATCAAGGCTTACATGGCGAACCCGTACACGGAAGTGCGGGCCATGTTGAGCCGGAGCCGCGAGAGAGCCGAGGCCAAAGCGCGCGAGTACGGGCTGGCGAGATGTCGCGCCTACACCGACCTGGACACATTGCTTGCCCAGCCCGATATCCATCTGGTTTCGATCTGCACGCCGCACCACATGCACGTCGAGCAGGGGGTGGCTTGCGCGCAGGCCGGCAAGCACGTGCTGGTCGAGAAGCCCATCGCGCTCGACCTGGAAGGCCTGCGACGTCTGGAGCGCGCCATCCGCGAGCACCAGGTGCGCAGCCTGGTTAGCTTCGTACTCCGCTGGAACCCGCTGTTCCAGGTGATCCGTTCCATCCTGAGTCAGGGCTTGCTGGGAGACCTCTACCACGGGGAGGTGGATTACCTGCACGGCATCACCAAGGACTACGGCATTCATTCCTGGATGAGCCGACGCGCTTACGGCGGCACCGCTTTGCTGTCGGCGGGCTGTCATGCGGTGGACGGTCTGCGTTGGTTCGTGCAGCGCGAGGCGGTGGAGGTCTTCGGCTACGCCAACTTCAGCCGCGGCAATCCGCTCGATTACGAGTACGAACCCAACAGCGTGATTTTGATCCGCTTCGAGGACGACGTCATGGGGAAAGTGGCAACTTCCATCGAGTACATGGCGCCTTACACCTTCCCCATTGTGCTGATGGGCAACCGGGGCGTGATCCGCGACAATCGCCTGTTCACGCGGGCGTGGCCGGGGCAGACGGGCTGGGCCTCGATTCCCACCATCCTGCCCGATAGCGGGGCGGTCACGCATCATCCCTTCCAGGCTGAAATCGACCATTTCGTGGAATGCGTGCGTAGCGGTGTGGAATCGCACTGCATCGTGGCGGACGCGGTGAAGACCCATGAGATCTGCCTGGCGGCGGAGATGTCCATCCAGGAAGGTCGGCCGGTGAGGTTGCCGCTGGGCTGAGTCCGTTCAGTCGGCCAGCGCGCTGTGCTTGCGGCCGAACAGCCAGTACACGGCTGCGCCTGCTGCCATCCAGCCGAGGAAGCGCAGCCAGGTCTGGAGCGGCAGGCTGAGCATCAGGATGAGGCAGAACAGGATTGAGAGCGCGGGCACCCAGGGAGCGCCGGGCACGCGGAAAGCGCGCGACCTTTCGGGCTGGGTGCGGCGCAGCACGATCACGCCGGCAGCCACTGCGGCGAAGGCAAACAGCGTGCCGATATTGGCCAGATCGGCGAAGGTACCCACGTCCCAGATGCCCGCGGGAAGACCGACGAACAGGCCCGCCACCCAGGTGGCCACGTGCGGCGTGCGGTGACGCGGGTGAATCCGCGAGAACGCGGCGGGCAGCAGGCCATCGCGCGACATGGCGTACCACACGCGCGCCTGCCCGTACTGGAAGACAAGCAAGGAAGAGACCATGCCCATGATGGCGCCCACGCCGACCCATCGCCGCACCGAGTCCATCCCCAGCGCTTTCAGGGTTTCCACCACGGGAGCGGCCGTGTTCAGCGTGCGCCAGTCGGCGATGCCGGTGAGCACCAGGGCCACGGAAACGTAGAGCGCTGTGCAAATGGCCAGGCTGGCCATGATGCCGAAGGGCAGGTCTTTCTGCGGATTGCGCGCTTCCTCGGCCGCAGTGGAGACCGAGTCGAAGCCAATGTAAGTGAAGAACACGATGGCCGCGCCGGTGAGCACTCCGCCGAAGCCATTGGGCATGAAGGGGCGCCAGTGGCTGGTGTCGACGGCCCGCGCCGCCCCGATCACGAAAATGAGGATGGCGGCGATCTTGACCATCACCATGAGGTTGTTGGCGCCGGCGCTTTCGCGCACCCCTCGCACCAGCAGCCAGGTCAGCACCAGCAGGATGAGCAGGGCGGGCAGATTGAACCAGTTGCCGGTGAAACGCCCGGCGGCGATTACCGGTCCGCACAGTTGCGGCGGCAGGCGCAAGCCGAACAGGCTGTCGAGAATGTCGTTGAAGTGGGCCGAGAAGCCCACCGCCACGGCCATGTTGGAGACGGCGTATTCCAGGATCAACTGCCAGCCCACCATCCAGGCGAACAGCTCGCCCAGCGTGGCGTAGGCGTAGGTGTAAGCGCTGCCTGCGATGGGAATGGTGGAGGCCAGCTCGGCGTAGCAGAGGGCGGCGAATGCGCAGGCCACGGCCGTGAGCAGGAACGAAAGCGATATGGCCGGTCCCGCGCCCGGCCGCCCGATGGTGGACACGGCGTCGCGGCCGTAGCGCAGCAGATCTAGCACCGGCGCGTGCAACACGGAATGGAAACTCAGGGTTTCGCCCGCTGCCGCGGTGCCGGTGAGAATGAAAATGCCCGAGCCGATGACCGCCCCGATGCCGAGCGCGGTGAGACTCCAGGGCCCCAGCGTCTTGCGCAGCCGGTGTTCGGGCGCTTCCGCGTCGGCGATCAGCCGGTCAATGTCCTTGGTGCGGAACAGCCAGCTCACAGCAGGCGAAGGCGACTAGCGCTTGCGCTGGCCTTTGGGCATCTTGCGCGGCTTTTTCTTGTGGGCGCCGCGTGGAACATCGGGCGGGCGCTTTGTTTTCGGCGGGCGCCGCTTGCGCGCCTCCCTCTTCAGCCGCTTGCGTTCAGCTCGATCCTGAATGTGTTTGGTGTTCATCGTCGCTTCTCAAAGCGTAGCGTTCGACCAGCTTCTTGAGCCCGTAACCGGGGAAACTTACTGTGATTTTGGCATATTCGCCCTCGCCTTCGCGACGCACCACGGTGCCGCGACCCCAGCGGGGGTGCTCGATGACGGCGCCGATGCCCAACTTGCGGGTCGGTGCGGGCGGCCGCGCGGGCAGTGGCTTGGGTGGGGGCGGCTGGGGCAGCGGCGGCTTTTCGCTCGCGGGCGCCTTGCGGCTGGCGAAAAACTGCTCGATGGCCTGCACCGAATCGTAGGTGCGGCCGGTCCACGCGCGGCGCTCCGCGCTCTCGCGCACCTCCTAGCGCTCCGCGGTCAGATCCAGCTCGGGCATGGTCGCGACGCGCAGCTTTTCGGTGAGCTGCGGCGGGACCTCGGCCAGGAAGCGCGAGGGTTGCGTGGGCTCGAGAATGCCGCTCGCCCAACGCCTCCGCATGCGCGCCCAGGTTAGGATCAGTCGGCGTTGCGCACGCGTCATGCCGACATAGAACAGGCGGCGCTCTTCCTCGAGCGCCTGAGGCGAATCCACCGAGCGCGAGTGCGGGAAAAGCCCGTCTTCCAGGCCAGTGATGAAGACCACGGGGAATTCCAGGCCCTTGGCGTTGTGCAGCGTCAGCAGCAGGATCTGCGCCCGGTCGTCCAGCGTGTCCGCCTCGGAGACCAGCGCGGCGTGATCGAGGAATTCGGCCAGCGTTTCGCCGCGCTCGGCGGCCTCGGCCGCGGCGTTGATGAGTTCTTGCAAGTTCTCGCGCCGCGACTCTCCCTCGGGCGAGTCGTCGGCCTCGAGCATTTTCAGGTAACCGGTACGCTCGAGCACCAGGCGGATGATGCCCTCCACTGAAAGTTCGCGCGCCTGCTCGCGCAGCTCCTCGATCAGTTGGCGGAAGGCGGAGATGGCGGCCTCGGCGCGCAGGCCCAGCCGGCCTTGGCCCAGGATCGCGCCCAACGCCTCCCACAGTGACAGGCGCCGTTCGATGGCGAAGACCTCGACCTGCTCCAGCGTGGTGCGCCCGATGCCGCGGGCGGGCGTGTTGACGATGCGCTGGAGGCTGACCGAATCCTGGGGGCTGAGCAGAACCTTCAGGTAGGCCAGCACGTCCTTGATTTCGGCGCGCTGGTAGAAGCTGAAGCCGCCCACCACGTGGTAGGGCTGTCCGTAACGGCGCAGGGCCTCCTCGAACTGGCGCGACTGGGCGTTGGTGCGGTAAAGAATGGCGATGCGCTGGCCGGGCTCGCGCGCCAGGATGCGCTCGATCTCGTCGGCCACGAAGAGGGCTTCCTGTTCGCCGTCGGCGGCCTCGAGCAGGCCCACGCGCGGCCCGGCTTCGGCCGAAGTCCATAGCCACTTGCCCAGGCGCTCGCGGTTGTGGGCCACCACGTGGGAAGCGGCTTCAAGGATGTTTTTCGTGGAGCGGTAATTCTGTTCCAGGCGGATCACCACCGCGTCGGGGAAATCGCGGGTGAATTCGAGGATGTTGCGGATGTCCGCGCCGCGCCAGCTATAGATGGACTGGTCCTCGTCGCCCACCACGCAGACGTTGCGCCGGCGGCCGGTGAGCAGGCGCATGAGCTCATACTGGCTGCGGTTGGTGTCCTGGTACTCGTCAATGAGCAAGTGCCAGATGCGCTCATTGTAAGTCGCGCGCAGCGCCTCGTCGTGGTGCAGCAGCCGGACGGCCTCCAACAGCAGATCATCGAAATCGAGCGCATTGGCCTGACGCAGGCGCGCTTCGTACTCGTCCCAGACCGCCGCCAGGCGCTTGAGCCTGGGATCGCGCGCGGCGGCCGCCATCTCCTCGGGCGTCTGTTTGTGATTCTTGGCGTAGCTGATACGGGACAGCGCCGTGCGGCAAGGCATGAAGTCCTTCTCGTCCAGCCCGAGGTGGCGGTAGACGGCCTTGATGACGGCCAACTGGTCGTCCTCGTCGTAGATGGTGAACTGCGGGGTGAAGCCCGGCCGCAGCTCAGCCAGGGAGCGGCCGTCGCGGCGCAGAATGCGCACGGCGAAAGAGTGGAAGGTGGAGACGGTGAGGCCGGTGGCCGCGGAGGGACCGCCGAGCAGCGCCACCACGCGTTCGCGCATCTCGTCCGCCGCCTTGTTGGTGAAGGTGACGGCGACAAGGCCGTGCGGCGGCACGCGGCGGGCGTGGATCAGCCAGGCGATGCGGTGCGTGATGACGCGCGTCTTGCCGCTGCCCGCCCCGGCCAGAATCAACAGCGGTCCCTCGCCGTGCTCGACGGCGGCACGCTGCTGCTCGTTGAGTCCGGCGAGAAAATCCATGGGACCGGTGAGTTGCGGCGTGGAACCCACAATGATTCTAGCATGGGCCCGACAGCCCCCCGGGCGGCGCCCGATGAGGCCGGCGTCCCGAGCAGCGCGGTGGAGAAACGCCGGGGACGGGGCCGCCGGGGCGCGTGCGGACCGTCAAAACAGAGTTGCCCGCCTGTTATCTGTTTTCCTTGAACTTGTAACATGCCTGATGCTAGACTTAGGCTAGCGTCTTCAGGAGGTTGGGTATGCGCAGCCTTAGCGCAGCAGGTAAGATCCTGCTGGTGCTGTCACTTTGTTGGATGACGGCGCCGGCGCAGTTCGAAACGGCAGGAGTTCTGGGCACTGTCCGGGATCCTTCGGGCGCTGTCATCGTCGGCGCTTCGGTGACGCTGATCAGCGAGGAGACGGGCATTCAGAGCCGGACCACGACGGACGAGAACGGCAGCTACGTTTTTCTCAACGTGCGCGTGGGTCGCTACGCCATCACCGCGGAGTCGCCCGGGTTCGCCAAATTTTCCACCGGCGGCGTGGTGGTCAACGTCAACGCCCGCCAGCGGGTGGACATCGTGTTGCAGCCGGGCACGGTCACCGAGGTGATCGAAGTGCAGGGCGTGGCGGCTGCCCTGGAGACCGACAGCAGTGAGAAGGGGCAGGTAGTCGGCTCGCAGCAGATCACCGAGCTGCCCCTGAACGGGCGCAATTTCTCGGATCTGGCCCTGCTGGCCACCAACATCCGCAAGTCGCCCATCGGCATGCAGAGCACCACGCCGCGGGAGGGCGCCATCAACGTCAACGGCATGCGCAGCACCTACAACAATTTCATGCTTGACGGGATGGACAACAACGCCTATTCCACTTCCAACCAAGGTTTCTCCAACCAGGTGGCGCTCCCTTCGCCCGATGCGGTGGCCGAGTTCAAGGTCGTCACCAGTAACTTCAGCGCGGAGTACGGGCGTGTGGGCGGAGCGGTGATCAACGTGGTGATGCGCTCCGGCACCAACCGGTTCCATGCCACCGCTTACGAATTCCTGCGGAACACCCGGCTCAACGCGGTCGGGTTCTTCAAGCCCGCGGGTGGCGTAAAGCCGCCTCTTCAGCAGAACCAGTTTGGTTTGACGCTGGGCGGCCCCTTCATTCGCAACCGGCTGTTTTACTTTGCTGAGTACGAGGGGTTCCGGCAGATCCAGAAGAGCTTGTACTTCGCCACCATCCCCAACATGAACGACCGCCGGGGGATTCTACCCGTGGCGGTTTACAATCCCTTGACCCGGACGCTATACCCGGCGGGGACGCGGGTGGAGATGACTCCGTTCGCGCGGAAGGTGCTCTCCGAGCTTCCGCCGGTGCCGCCGGGCCCGGGCCGCGCCAACAATTACCAGCAGTTGATGCTCAACCCGCGCGATTTTGCCGACAAGTGGGGCGCCAAGGTGGATGGCCAGATCAACGACCGCATGAGCGGTTTCCTCCGGTTCCACCAGCGCAAGGACAACCAGTATTATTCGCCCTATCTGGAGGGCCCGTCGGGCGGATCGGGCAACGGATTTGTCTACGTGCTGGCCCAGGCGGCGGCCGTGGGTTACACCTGGACGATTTCGCCGGCGACGCTGCTCGAGCTGCGCACGAGTTTCACCCGCATGGTGGCCGGCAAGCGCCCGCCGTTTCTGGGCGGCCCCAGCATGGAGCAGTTGTACGGCATACCTGGGCTTCCCACTTCGCCGGAGATCACCGGCGGTCTGAACACGCAGAATATTTCGGGATTCACCACCGGCATCATCGGGCGCCAGGCCACCAACCCGCAGTTCCAGAATCCCAAGGTGTTCAACCCCAAAATCAATTACTCCTGGGTGCGCGGCCGGCACACGATAAAGATGGGATCCGAGTTTCACATTATCCACACGCAGGTCATGGATATCAACCCGGTGTACGGCCTGCTGGGCTACGCGGGGCAGTTCAGCCGGCCTACCTGCGCCCTGCTGGGCCAGCCGGCCAACTGCACGATTCCCGCGGATCCAGCCACTTACAATTTGGCCGATTTCATGTTCGGATTGCCCAGCCAGATTCAACTGGCCAATTGGCTCGTAGGTAACTACCGGCAGCGCGACTACTTTTTCTACTTCCAGGATGATTTCCGCGTCGGACCCAAGCTTACTTTGAACCTGGGCTTGCGTTGGGAATATGCCACGCCGCGCTGGGAGCGGGATAACGTATTATCCAACTTCGATCCTGTGGGCGTGCGTATGATCCTGGCCCGGCCCGGCAGCATGTATGACCGGGCGCTGGTGGATCCCGATTATCGCAACTGGGGTCCGCGTTTCGGGTTCGCCTACAGTTACCGGCCTAAACTGGTGATCCGCGGCGGTTACGGGATCAGCTACGCGCGGCACAATCGCATGGGCAGCGCCGACCTGTTGGGAATCAACGGGCCCCAGGTCAACATCGTCACCATCAACCAGAGTATGCCTGCCAGCGGCCCGCCGCCCGCCGGCTTCCGTACGGTTTCGACCGCGTTCCAGCCGGGCATGACCGATCCATCGCGTTTTGATCCGGTCAACGCCAACGTATCTTATATTCCACGGGATACGCGCTGGCCGTACGTGCAGTCCTGGTATCTGGGCGTCCAGCGCGAGTTGCCCTACAGTTGGGTGCTGGAGGTCGGTTACACGGGCAATCACAGCCTGCGCGTGCCGGTGCTAGCCGACTACAACCAGGCCAATCCCAACCGTCCCGGGCAAAGCCTGGGAGTGCAGGCGCGCCGGCCTATCCCGACTTTTGGGGCGATCACCTGGGTCAATCTCGCAGGGCAGACTCTCTATCACGGGCTTTCCATTCGCACCGAGCGCAGACTGACCGGGGGTCTGACGTTGCTCAACTCCTTCACCTGGTCGAAAGCGTTGGGCAACACCGAGCAGGCGCTGGAAGCGAACGCCACTCCGCAGAACGTGCGCGATTTGCGCAACGAGCGAGGCCCCACCAGCTATGACAGCAAGATCATCAACGTGACCAGCTTCGTCTACGCGTTGCCTTTCGGCAAGGGGCGCCGCTTTGGCACCGGCTGGAGCGCCGTGCTGGACGCGATGGCAGGCGGCTGGCAATTGAGCGGCATCAACAGCTATTACTCCGGGCGCCCGGTGAACGCGGTTTACACGCCTACGGGCGCCCAGGACACAACCGGCCGCCTGGCTGAATGGCGAGGCGTCGCGCAGCAGCGCCCTAACGTAGTGGGCGACTGGCGGCCGCCTTCCGGCGCAGACCCCGCGGCGCAGTTCTTCAACCGGGCGGCGTTCGCGGTGCCACCGGTGGATGCGCCCTTCGGCAACCTTGGCCGCAATGCGCTGCGCGGTCCCGATTTCTGGAGCTGGGATCTCGGCGTCCACAAGCACTTCCGCCTGCCCGGGCGCGAGGACTTCCGCCTCCAGTTCCGCAGTGAATTCTTCAATGTCCTCAACCGGACGAACTTCGACCAGCCCGTGGCTGACATCACCAACGCCGCCTTCGGCACCATTCGCACAACGTACGCGCCCAGGCAGGTCCAGTTCGCCCTGAAACTGATGTTCTGATATGGGGGCGACCCTGTCAAGTCTCAAGTTGAGCCTGGCGGAATCTTTTTTCTTGAGGA
>JBMFPL010000097.1:0-10283 GCA_049969115.1 Bryobacteraceae bacterium
CGCGCAACCGCTACGACGTCGCCATCATGTTTGCCGCCAGCGGTCCCCTGGGCGCGCTGGAGGCGCTAGCGCGGGCGCGCCGCTGGAATCTCGTCTTCGTGCGGCACCGCTCGGGTCCCGTCTACCTCTGGTACGAGATCGCCCACCCGCGCTTCCTGCGCAAGACCGTGGACCACTACGGGCAACCCAACGTGGATGTGGACGACGTGGTGGTGGACAGCTACGCCGAACTGCTGTGGCGCCTGCGCGCGCTGGGCGGGTTGAAGAACACGCTGGGCAAGCGCATCGTGGCGGTGGGCGGCCCCAGCGGCTGGGGAGCGGGCGGCAAGCTGGCGCCCCAGCGCTCGCGCGAGGTCTTCCAGCTCGATATCGTCACCACGCCTTACCCGGAGCTCGGCGAGCGGATCAAGCGCGCGCGGGCCGACGACGCGCTGGTGCGGCGCGCGCACGCCGCGGCCGAAGACTACCTGAACCAGAAGGGCGTGCGGCTGGAAACCGACAAGAAGTTCGTGCTCAACGCCTTCGTGCTCGATGAAGTCTTCCACGACCTGCTGGACGAGGCCCGCACGGACGCCATCACCATCAACGAGTGCATGACCACGATCATGCCGCTCTCGGAGACCACCGCTTGCATGCCGCTGTCCCTGCTCAACGACGGCGGCTATATGGCCTTCTGCGAGTCGGACTTCGTCGTCATCCCTTCGGGCATCCTGCTGCACTACATCTCGGGCAAGCCCGTGTTCCTGAACGATCCCACCTGGCCCCACGACGGCGTGGTCACCATCGCCCACTGCACCGCGCCGCGCAAGATGGATGGCAGGACCCTGGAGCCGGTGCGCATTCTGACTCACTTCGAATCCGACTACGGCGCCGCCCCCAAGGTGGAAATGCGCAAGGGCACCGTAGTGACCAACTTGATTCCCGATTTCAGCTTCCGCCGCTGGCTCGGATTCAAAGGACAGATCCTGGACGTGCCCTTCCTCGATATCTGCCGCAGCCAGGTGGACGTCTCTATCCAGGGCTATACCGCGCGCCTGGTGCGCGAAATGCGCGGCTTCCACTGGATGACCTGCTACGGCGACTATCTCAAGGAGACCGGTTACGCCCTGGCCAAGCTCGGCATCGAGCTGGTCAACATCTCGGCCTGATCAGCCGCCGGCCTGCTTGAGCGCAGCCAGCATGGTCTTGAGTTCTTCCACGGTGGGCACTTTGCCCGCGACCAGGATCTTGCCATCCACGATCACGGCCGGCGTTACGCGCACGCCCAGCGCGGCGTATTCGCGCGGGTCGTAAACGTGAGAGACGTCGGCCGCAAGGTCCAGTGCGGCGCAAGCGTTGATTACGTTGCGTTCGGTCGCCTGGCAGCGCGCGCAACCAGGTCCCGCGACTTGAATCTTCATAAGCCTCACCTCGCAAGAACGAAATTACCAAAAAACCAGCCCACCAGCGTGCCCAAGATGATGATGGTGACCACGTAAACCACGGCCTTGCGCACGCCGAAAACGCGAGCGATGGCCAGCCAGTTGGGCAGGCTCAAGCCGGGTCCGGTGAGCAGCAAGGCCAGCGCCGGCCCCGGTCCCATCCCCAGTTTCATGAGCGTATCCACGAAGGGCGCCTCCGTCATGGTGGCGAAGTAGCTGATGGCGCCGATCAGTGTGGCCAGCAGCGAGGCCCTCACGCTGTTGCCGCCCAGCCACTGCCAGATCCATGCTTCCGGGAGCAACTTGCCGATGACGCCCACCGCGAACACGCCTGCCAGCAGCAAGGGGAAGATGATGCGCACGAACCACCAGCTCTCCCGGAGCCAGGAGGCGATTTCGCTGCGCGGCAGCATGCGCCACGCGTAAACAGCTACCGCGACGGTCAGCGCTCACCAAACCAGGACCTTGTACAGGTAGGCCCCCGTGCGCACCACGTAGTTGGGCGCCAGCAGCGACACCAGCACCAGCCCGAGCAGGACCAGCCGTTCCCGCGCGATGATCGGCCCGCGCCCAGTGGCGGCCAGGGGCGAATTCGCGCCACGCTCGACTTCCCGGAACACGGCCGACATTACCGCGCCCACTACGAACGCCATCGCCAGGGCCGCCACGATACGCGAAACAACCATAGAAGCGCCCAGGATGCTTCCCGTGTAGACCAGAGCGAGAATGTTGGTGGCCGGCGCCACCCAAAGCACGATGAACGCGGCGCCGATGCCCGCTCCCCCGTAATAGAGCCCGCTCGCCACCGGGATCACCGTGCAGGAACAGGCAGCCACGAAGAAGCTGGCGCCCGCCGCCAGGGGAAAGCTCTTCCACTTGCTCGCCTGCTCGCCCAGGTAGTCCAGGATCATTTCGCGGCTTACAAAAGCCACGATGCCACCCGCCAGCAAGAATGCCGGCACCAGGCAGGTGAGCACGTGCGTGGCGATATAGTCCCTCAGGGTGTTCAGGCCGGAGAGGATGAGTTCGCCGATCATTTTCTTCCCTCCGGGGCATCAAAACGGGGCATGGTCTTGTTGATCGTATCCCCGCGCTCGCCAAAAAGGTCGGTGGCGCGGAACCTGTAGCCGGGAAGCAGCTCGAGCTGGAGCAACTCCGCGGGCGGGGAAGCGAACACCTTTCGGGTGAGCTGTTCAGCCATGCGCTCGATTTGGTCGATCTCGGCCGCGGTGACCGGCAGCCCGGCCGCGCGGCGTTCCCGGAGTTTCTGCTCCAGCGTCGCCTGCTCGGCCGGGAACACCCCCGGCTTGAGACTCACACGCCAGGTCCCGCCGGTCGAGATGCGCTGGAGAATAAAGCCGTCGCCCACCGAGTTGTCCATGCGCAGGGTCTGGAAGTTGATCGGTGCGCCGGTCAGATACATCGCGGCATCCACCCAGCAAGGACCGTTCTTGGAGACCGCGCGCAGGTCGGTACGGTCCACTACGCCCTCGGAAAAGAGCTTCTCCAGCGCGCTGGTGATTTCGACGAAGGCGATCACCAGGCCATCGCAGAGGTGGCCGTGGAAGCGCGCCGGGTCTTTCAAGCCGACTTCCTTGGTCAGCCGGTCGTAACGGCCCAGCGCACTCTCGGTGTCTCGTACCCGGATGGGGATCGCGTTGGGCGCGCGCGAGGCCCATTCAGGGAAGAACCAGTCCGGCGTCTGGTCCGTCCCTGCTGGCCGCTAGGACGCGGCATCTGGGAACCAGCCGCCGCGAGAGCGGCCAGCGCTTGGCGGCGAGTCAAAATCGTGCAGTGGCCCATGTCAGCGCACCAGCGTGAAGATCTTGTAAGCGGTCATGATCACGATGAGTACGCCGAACATTTGCCGGAGCCGGGCGCCCGGCACGTGTCGGCTGCTGATCCTCGCCCCAAAAAACGACCCCACGACGCCGACCGCCACCAGCGGCCCCAGCAGGGAACCGACGCGCGCCGTGCCCAGATGAGGGATGAGCACCGAGAACGATGGCGGCGTTATCGCCAGAGCATTCATGCCGGCAGCAGCCTTGGGCTCGAAGCCGGTCAGAATCAAAGTGGGCATCAGCAGAAACCCCGGTCCCACGCCCAGCAGCCCACTTAGCACGGAAATCGGCGCTGACAATAGCAGCGCCGCCCGGAAGTTTTCCGCACCGGGTCGCGGCTCGACCGGCCGGAACAGCCGGTATGCGAGGTAGAGCACCGAGGCGAAGTAGGCGATCCAAATGTATTGCTGGGGCACGCTCTGAGCAGCCAGCGAACCCACAGGGGCGAACACGGTGGTGACCACGGCCAGGATCCCGGCCCGGCCCCACTCCACATAGCCGCTGCGCGCAAAAGCCAGCGTTGCAGCAAGACCGGTAAGGCCGTTCAGTAGGAGGCTGAGCGGTTGCACCTGGTGAACCAGGTCCACCATGAACAAACCCAGAAAGGGCACAGCGGCGAAAGCCACGCCCAGACCGAGCATGCCGGACACCAGCGAAAGAAAGAACAGACCCCCAACCAAGACCCAGGCTTGGCTCATACCTGCTCCCGAAGCGCTCGTCGCGCGCGGCGGTGACGCACCGCCGCCTGGCTCAGCGCCCGCCGTTGTTTGGGACCGTCGAGCGCAGTTCGCAAAAACTTCAACAGCGGCGTGAACTCCTGCCGGAGTTTCTCCGAGATGCGATAGTAGATGCGCTGGCCGCGGCGTTCGTCCGTGACCAGACCAGAGCTCCTGAGGTAGTTCAAGTGGCGCGAAACATTGGACTGCGTGAGGCCCAGCGAGGCCTGGAGCTCGCAGCCGCAGCGCTCGCCTTCCAGGAGCAAAGAGACGATCCGCAGCCGGTTGGCGTCGGCCAGGCCTCGGAACAGGGGGCAGCCAGCTGTTCGATCTCCATCAGCCTATGATCACTAATCCATCGCAGAAAGCAACCTGCCGGCCCGGCTCACTGCGAAACACCCTCGTCCTGTCTGTCCGCTCGCTGCTCCAGGACGGCCTGCCAGATGGGCTTGCGCAATTTCAACCAATCCGCGAAGACGCCGGGGTTCTCCAGCCACGTCATCATCCACAGCAGCATCTCCTCGCGGGTGACCTTTTGTTCCGGATCACTTTGACCCCGGCGCAATGCCCAGCGCGCATGATCCTTGGCCCGGATGACCAGCCGGCGGCAGGCCGCCGCGCGACCACGATCGCCCGCCGCCATCGCTGCCTGGTACTCGCGCGCCAGCGCCAGCAAGGTCCGTTCCAGTGATTCGAAGCTGTCCTGCCTGACCCCTTCTACGAGCGGGTCCAGCGCAAGGCCCGTCTGGCGCAGCAAGCGCCGCAGATAATCCTCGGAAATCGGGGCCAGCGCTTGTTCGAGCTCGGCCCAGATTTCTTCACTGATGCGCTCGGGCCGGCGCCGCTCGAGCCACTCAGCCAGGCGGTTTCGCGCGGTGATTCGCTTTCTGGCCACGGCGGTACCTCGCGACGGCGCGCTGGTGCGAGGCCAGGTCGCGGGAGAATTGGTGAGCGCCCGAGCCGTCAGGCAAGGCTACGAAGTAAAGATAGTCGGTCTGCGCCGGGTTCAGCGCAGCTTTGAGCGATTCCAGGCCGGGGTTGGCGATCGGTCCCGGCGGCAGGCCCGCGTGCCGGTAGGTATTGTACCGGTGCATGCTTTCCAGGTCGGAGCGGTAGAGAGTGCCCCTGTAGCGGTCCTCCAACAGTGCGGCGTAGATCGCGGTGGGATCGCAGGCCAGCGGCATGCCCAGTTTCAGGCGGTTCAGGAAGACCGAGGCCACCAGTGGGCGTTCGTGCGGCAGGGCGGTTTCCTTTTCGATGAGCGAGGCGAGCGTGACTGTCTCGTGCACGTCCGCCACTGTTTTCAAGGAGGCCCACGCCTGGCGGAAGCGTTCGGTCATCTGCCGGCAAAGATCGTATGCGGTGGCGCGTCTGGTGATGCGGTAGGTGTCCGGAAAGAGATAGCCCTCGAGGCTGGGGGCGCGCGGCGCCAGGTCACGAATCAGCGACGGATCGCGCGCCTGCCGCAACAATTCCGCCGCTGTCATCACCCCGAGTTGCTCCACGGCGGCCGCGATATCGAACATGTTGCTGCCTTCGGGTACGGTCAGCAAGTAATAGAAGACGTCGCCGCGCGCCACCCTTTCAAACACCTCCCACGTAGAGGCGGGCGCCTGGAAACGGTACTCCCCGTAATGCAGCCTGGTCCGTGGCTTCAGGGCGCGCGCCAGCCAGAACTGCCACCGGTAGCGGATCACGCCTGCATCGGCAAGGAGGCGGCCGATTTGCCACGAGCTGGTTCGGGCCGGGATGTCCACGAAAGTCTCCCCGGCGAAGCCCGCGTAGCGCCACCAGAGAGAAGCGAGGCCGAGGAGCAGTCCAGCCGCACCGATCGCCGTCGGCAGCAGCAGCTTTCGCACCCTCGCCTACCTTGTTCCCTTCCGCCGCCGGGCATCCAGGTAACTTTGCAGGATGATCACGGCAGCCAGCCGGTCCACGACCTGCGCGCACCCGTGTGCATCGAGGCCACTGGCGCGCAGCACTCGCTCGGCCTGCACCGTGGTCAGCCGCTCGTCGTGCAATTCGACTGGCAAACCGGTGACCCGCTGGAGTTCGCGGGCGAACCGGCGCGCCGCGGCAGCTTGGTTGCCTTCTGCTCCGCTCAGCTCCAAGGGATAACCCACCACGATGCGGCGCACCTGATATTGCGCGGCCAGGCGCGCCAGCGCCGCAAGGGTCTCCCGCTTGCTGGTCCGTTCCAGCGTAGGGAGTCCCTGCGCGATGACGCCGAGAGGATCGCTCACGGCAAGCCCGATGCGCCTGCCACCCAGGTCCAGCGCCAGGATTCGCCCGCGCGTCTCGCTGGTTTCTTGCACGACCGCGATTTCATTATAGGCGGCATCTGGCCGGTCTCTCTCCGGCATGTTAGAGTAACATTAGCGAGCCGTGGCCCCGCAACACGGCCCCAGGGAGTCCCTCGTGGCGGTAGCAGCGCATTCGCTCCGAACGCGCCGGCCCAGGAATGTCGCGGGCGGCGTGCTCAGCCTGGCGGCTGCGGTTGCGGTCCTGTATTTCGGTCGCGCTTTCTTCATTACGCTCATCTCGGCGGTGGTCATTGCCTTCCTGCTGGATCCTTTCGTGGCCATGCTGGGCCGGCTGCGCGTACCCCGGGCCACGGCCAGCTTCCTGGTTTGCGCCCTCGCGCTGCTGGTTGTGTACCTGGTCGGCTTGGGCCTGTACACGCAGGTGGCGGACCTTGTGGAGGACTTGCCCAAATACCAGCAGCGGGTCAACGATCTGGTAGACCGTGTGCTAGCGCGCGTCGAAAGCATCGAGCAGTCCGTCTATGCGCTGGTGGTACCCAAGCGCTTCCGGGAGCAGGAGAAGGCCGAACAGCCGCCACCTCCGCCACCGCGCAGCTCGCGGCGCAATCGCACCGCGCCCCAACTGGTAGTGCCGCCGGTGCAGGAGATCCGCATTCGCCAGGAACGCCCGCCGCTCATCAGTTACCTGGCCGCGCGGCTCGGCTCTTTCTACGAGGCAGCCTTGATGGCTTCGTTCGTGCCGTTCCTGGTCTACTTCATGCTGAGCTGGCAGGAACATTTTCGCCGGCGCTTCCTCGATCTGTTCGACGAGACCGCGCGTGCGGTGGTGGCACGCGCCCTGGCCGGCGTGGCCCGCATAGTGCGCGCCTTCATGATCGGCAACTTCATCCTCGGGTTGCTGCTCACCGCCGCCACAGCATTGCTGTTCCGCGCCTTCTGGCTTCCGTATCCCGTGCTGATGGGATCCATCAGCGGCTTTCTGAGCCTCATCCCCTATATCGGCCTGCCCCTGGCTATCCTGCCTGCCATTCTTTCCGCGCTGCCCGTTTACAACGCCATGACACCTTACCTGTTGCTGGGTGGCGCCGTAGCCTTGTTCCACCTGATCGCACTCAACCTCCTGTACCCCAAGCTCGTAGGCGTGCGAGTCCATCTGAACCCGCTGGTGGTCACGATCGCCCTGATGGCCTGGAGCGTGCTGTGGGGCGCCATGGGCCTCATCCTGGCCATTCCGCTGACCGCGGCCATCAAGGCGGTGTGCGACAATGTGCCGCGGCTCGCGCCCTACGGCAGGCTGCTAGGGGACTGACCTTCAGGGTTGGACGGCTCGCGCTATGATAGATGCCGGTCATGACTCGCCGCCAACTGCTTGCTCTTCCCGCGCTGGTTATGGCCCGCGCGGCTTGCATTGACCGTTCCCGCATCAGCGCCATAACCGACGAAGTCGCCCCTTCGCCGGCCGAGGCCATCCGCTTTGCGCAAAAGCTCAGCCTGAAGTGGGTGGAGTTTCGCGCCGTGCCTGGCACCAAGGCGTACTACCAATTCTTGAGCGAGGACGAATTGCGCGCGGCAGCCAGGGAACTCGCCGGCGCGGGTCTGCGCGTGTCCTTCCTCGATACGGGGCTTTTGAAGTTCCCGATGCCAGGAACCGAGCCGGTCCGGTTCCGTAACGAGACCCCGGAAGCGCGCGCCAAAAGGATCGCCCGCGACCAGGCCCAGTTCGATCGCCGCATGGAAGATCTTGCCAGGGCCATTCGCGCCGCCCAAATCCTGGGAACGGACAAGGTGCGGATCTTCACTTTCACGCGCGTCGCCGAGCCCATCAAGCTGCTGCCGCGGATCGCGGAAATCCTCGAACCCATGGTGGCGCTGGCTGAGAAAGAGAACGTGTACTTGCTGGTGGAAAACGAGGGTTCCTGCAACGTGGCGACCTGCGCCGAGCTGGCGGCGCTGATGAAACTGATCCCTTCCCGGCACCTGGGTATCAACTGGGATGCCCTGAACGGCACGGCTTTCCAGGAGACGCCGTTCCCGGACGGATACAACCTGCTTCCCAAAGAGCGCATCGGCAACGTGCATATCAAGGGCCGCAGCGTCCTGCCCGGGCCGCAGTGGCTGGACTGGGCGGCCATTTTCCGTGCTATGGCGCGCGATGGCTACCAGGGCTGCTTCGGCCTGGAAACGCACATCTTTGGACCGGAGCTCTTTCAGAAATCGCACGAGTGCATGCAGGAGATCCTGCGCATCGTGGATTCTCTGGAGCGGCCGTCCAACCCTTCCTGAATTGAGGTTCCTGACTCGCAAGGGCGGGCCCAGCGCCGGGCATCCCCGTCCGGCTTGGAGTCGCGATCAACGACCAACACCGGCGGACCAGTGCAGCGTTCCCGATCTCGCCTGACTCGAGCCGCTACGGCAGTGGTATCTATGGGATTGCGACCATGGAAGAGACCCGGCGTTTCCTCGCGTCAGAGAACCTGCCCGAGCGCGACCCGCTCGAGCTGCCCGCCTCGGCCAAGCGATTCCCCGACGGCGGGCAGTATCGCATCGAAATCCCCTCCACGGAAGGTCCCGAAGCGCTGGCTGCGGTGTTGGAAGAAGCCCGCGCCCGTTCCGTGCCGGTGCACCGGGTCAGCCAGGGCAGCGGCATCATGCTCCTCACCGACGAGGAGATCGCACGCATGGTGGAGCTGGGGCGACAGGCCTCGGTGGAGGTCAACTTATTTATCGGTCCGCGGGCGACTTTCGACACGGGCGCCCAAGTCTATTCCGCCGCCGGGCGCTCGCTCGGCCTCAGCCTGCGCGGCGCGGACCAACTGGTTTACGCGCTCGAAGATGTGCGGCGGGCGGTGCGGCTCGGTGTGCGTAGCGTACTGGTCTCCGATCTGGGAGCACTCCAGCTCATCGCCAGGATGCGCGCCGCCGGCGAGTTTCCCTCCCAACTGATCATCAAGACTTCGGTGATGATGGCCCCCGCCAATCCCGCCAGCGCCCGCCTGCTGGAAGACCTCGGCGCCGACACCATCAACATCCCCTCTGACCTGAGCCTCGCCCAAATCGCCGGTATCCGCGCCGTGCTGGACGCGGTGATTGATTTCTACGTCGAGGCGCCCGACAACATCGGCGGCTTCGTCCGCTACTACGAGATCCCCGATCTGATCCGCGTGGCCGCGCCGATTCACCTCAAATTCGGGCTGCGCAACGCGGTCGACGTGTATCCGAGCGGAATGCACCTCGCAGCGACCGTGGCAGCGATGTCGCGCGAACGCGTCCGCCGGGCGGCGATCGCCTGCCAGATCATCCGTCGCTACGCTGCGGACACACGAATGTCGCCGGCGGGCAACCTCTGAGGAGATCGCTCAGCGCTTGGGAGGCAGGCCGCAAGAATCGTCCGGTCCCCGACCGGACCCGAAGGCCCCTCAACCCCCGGTGAAACGGTTGAGCAGCAGCCATGCCGCCACGATCAACAGTACCCAGAGCCAATCCACGACATGATCCTTGGTTTCATTGTAACCCGCCGCTCCGGGCAGCCGCAGGGAAAGACAGGATCCGTTGCGGTATCATCGCCGCATGAAGCGAGTTCTGTGGATACTGCCGGCTCTGGCCTGCTGGGCGCAGGCGCAGCAGGATCTTTACCGAGACCCCGGGATGAAGGCTGTCGTTCAGGTGGCCATCGTCTGCAAGGATATCGAGGCCACCACCAGGCGCTGGGCGGAGTTGCTGGGCGTGGACCCGCCCCGCATCAGCACCACCCGTCCGGGACGCGAAGTGAAACTGGTCTACCGCGGGCGACCTTCCGACGGCCGCGTCAAGATGGCCTTTATTCGCCTGGGCCAGGTGGCGCTGGAATTCCTCCAGCCTGTGGGAGGCGAGACGAGCTGGAGCGAGTTCCTCCAGAAGCACGGCGAGGGAGTACAGCACCTGGGCTTCCAGGTCCGGGATCTGGACCGCAGCCTGGAAACCATGAAGCGGCTTGGGTTCGCCGAACTCCACCGCGGCCGTTACGACTCGGACAACGGCACCTACGTCTACATGGACACCGAG
>JBMFPL010000098.1:0-10271 GCA_049969115.1 Bryobacteraceae bacterium
CGAGAGCGGGAGATTGCGGAAGAACAGGCGTTCCTGGACCACGAGGCACTTCCGGGTGACGAACAGCGATTTGCTTTCGCGCAGGAAGCGCCGTTCTTCGATGCGGATGTTGTTCAGCAGGTCCTCGAGTGCCTGGCGCCGCGCGGCTTCCTCGGCTGCTCTGACCCGCTCCTCGAGCTGCTGGTTCTGGGCCAGCACCAGGGCCCGCGCTTCGGCGGTGGCAGCTCGCTCCTTGGCCAGGTTGACTTCCATGCGGGCCTGAGTAACCAGGGCGGCGAGCAGAGCCGAGCCTACGGCCACGAAGCCGGGCAGGACGATCCAGAGGATGGCTTGCAGGGTTTCGGTCTGGAGAGCGTCGCTCAGCATGTCGCGCGCCCTCGGAACAACAGGCCTCCAGCTTTTTGATCGGGTGGGAGCAGCCGCGGGTTGAGAGGGATCAGGCAAGACTGCGCGGCGTTACAGGGTTTTCACCTTAGGGCGGGTCCTTCGCCTTCCGCCGAGCGTCTCCTTTCACAAAGCGAGGCTACCCCGGTGCCAAGCGCGGGTGTATATTCGTAGCGGGACAAAGTGGCAATGGGCGTGGTTTGGCGTGCAAGCAGGCATCCCGCGTCGCTGGTTTTCGCGCTCGCGTGCGTGTGGCCCGCAGGCGCTCAGGATGGTCCCTGGAATCACCGCGTGCTTCTTACTACCTCTCACGATGGCCTGCACTGGACCGTTGAGCCCGTGATCCTGGTCGAGCGAGCCTCAGTACCTGAGCTTTTCCTGGACCCGGAAGGCCGCCCGGTCATTCTGTCCGTGGATGCGAGCGAGCCTCGCCAGCGCCTAGGCGCGCTCCGGCGCGACCATGACGGGAGATGGCGGGGGGCCAGACCGACCTGGAAGGTGTCGATCCCAACGTGGTTCGGCTGCGGGATGGTTCCTATCGGGCCTACGTGAAAGCCGGGCTGGACGGTGCGATCGCCGTCTACGCCTCCGAGGATGGGCTGAACTGGACTCCGCTGGGCGCAGCGTTCCGCGATCCGCGCTATCCACAGGCGACCGACCCGGACGTGTTCGAGACCCCGGACGGTTGGGTCATGCTGCTTTCGCTGGGGCCGCGCTTGCTGCGCTGTACCTCCCCGGACGGGCTGGCTTTCACCGCCGATGGCACCGTGCTGGAGTTGGGCGGCTCGGTGTCCGACACCGTGGCGATCCCTGGAGGCTGGCGCACGTTCTTCCACGTGAACCCGGACCACTTCACCGGTGCCCCCATGCGGATCCGATCGGCGTTCACCGCGGGTGGCGAGACATGGGAGGTCGAAGAAGGCGATCGAGTCGTGCCTCCGGCTTCTGGGGCCGGTTCGCTGGGTGTGGCGGACCCGGCGCCGGCCCAGCTCCCCGAAGGCGGGTGGGTGATGGCTCTGAAATCTTTCATTACCCCGACCAGGCCCGGGCAGGGACCGCCTGGGTTGCCCGTGGGCTTGGACGCGCACAGCGTAGGGAGCGCAACGAGCGCAGACGGGCCGGAGTGGGTTCGCGAGCCTGGCATCCGGCTGGCGGCTGCCTCGGTTCCCGCGGCCTTCAACGATGGCGGCCAGCGCGTCCTGCTTTACTACGTCCAACCGCCGCTCGAGCAGAGCAAGCCGGAGACCGTCGCCTGCGCTGTCTCCGCCGACGGCACCTACTTTCGCTACGAGACCGAATTCCGGATCGAGGGGCTAAGTACCCTGAAGGCGGTCGACCCCTCCATCGTGCGGGACGAAGACGGCCGCTTCCGGCTCTATTACCTTGCCTCGGACTACCGGGGTGACCCGGCCCGTGGACCCAGCCCTGACGCCATTCACCTTGCGCTCTGCGAGGACGGGGTTCACTTCCGCGAGTTCGGGCCCGTGTTCGAGTATCCGGATCTGGTAGATCCTGACGTTTTTCGCTTTCGTGACCAGTGGTGGATGTTCGTGTTTACCGGGGGACGGACGATCGTGGCGCGCTCCCCGGACGGGTTCCGCTTCGAGTACGCAAGAACTCTGCCCCTGCCGGGTTGGGGGACGACCGCGCCCGTAGTCCTGCCCGATGGCCGCCTCCGCCTGTACGCCTTCGACCAGCGTAGGCCCGCAGGTAACGCGGTGCGCAGCTTCGTCTCCGAGGATGGCTTGGAGTGGGTCCCTGAGCCTGGGGACCGCATTCAGGCGCGGCCCGACGAGCAGATCACGGATCCGTTCGTGATTCCCTGGCGCGGCGGCTACAAGATGTACTTCAAAACTTCCCCTGCGCAACCCCCCTGGGTTCCTGCCGCCGCCCCGGGCCGCGAAACTATCCCGTTCCCCCGCTAAGTTCCGGGCCAAGCGCCTGGGGGGAGGGACAATCGGCGCCTGCGGCCGGTCCCGGGCCAGTCCAGCGTGGTACACTGAACGGTTAACGAACTTTCAACCACCAAATCGGGACCGCCGCTCTGGGGGACAGGTCAGGGCGGTTCCGGAGACGACCTATGCGGACGAAGATCGCGACGACGGTGTTGGCGTGCGGCCTGGCGGCTAGCGTTACCGGGCCGGCACAACTGCCTCCCCGCATCTGCGCCCAATACGACGGCGATCCGAGGCTCGAGCGCCTGCGCTCCTTTTTCGAGGCCTACCGCTGCCCTGCCGCCCCTTACGCCCGGGAGTTCCTGTTGGCCGCCGACCTACACGGACTAGACTGGCGGTTGCTGCCCAGCATCGCTTTCGTGGAAACGGGAGCGGGGAAGACTGCTCAGGGCAACAACCTCTTCGGTTGGGATTCGGGACGTACCGAGTTCGCCTCTGTCCCCCATGCCATCCACTGGGTGGCATGGCGCCTGGCGACCTCGCGGCTCTACGCCGACAAGGACCTTGGTGCGCTCTTGCGTACCTACAATCCCCGCCCCCGCTACCCGCGGGTCGTCAATTCGATCATGACCCGGCTCGCGCTACACTGAGCAGCCGGATTCTCAGCCCTCCAACAACTGGATGGCGGCATACAAGCCGCCGATCACGAGCAAAGTAACCACCAAAGCCAGACCCCACTTGAGCAAGCGCTCGCCGGTAGTGGACTCCGCGGCGACGTCACGCTTGATGTGCTCGTCGAGGCTTTCGAACATGGCCTCACCTCCTGACGCCGAGGTCGTCGTATGAGACCGCTATGAGACGTCCTTATTGTAGTATGTCTGGCGGGAAAAATCACCTAGAAAGTTAGGTTCGTCGGGGGAGGCCTGCCTCACAACCCCATACGCTCCAGCTTGCGGTAGAGCGTCTTGCGTTCGATGCCCAGGATGCGGGCGGCGCGGCTTTTGTTGCCGCCCGTGGCCTGGAGGACACGGCGGATCTGCTCTTCTTCGGCGGCGGCCAGTGTCTCGTCAGGGCGTTCGCGCGGGGCGGCGGCCTGGATAGCGTCCCGCACCGCGCTCCCGTCAATCCGCCCCCCGGGCGCCAGGATGACCAGCCTTTCGATGGTGTGCTGGAGCTGGCGGACGTTGCCCGGCCAGGTGTATTCCTCCAGTGCCTTCATGCCATCGGGCAGCAAGCGCGCCTCGAGACCGTAGCGCTCGTTGTACTTTTTCAGGAAGTAGTGGGCCAGCAGGGGCACATCACCGCGGCGCTGGCGCAAGGGTGGGAGGACGATGCGCACGACGTTGAGCCGGAACCAGAGATCCTGGCGGAACTTGCCCTCCTCAACTTGCTTTTGCAGATCGCGGTTAGTGGCGGCGATCACGCGCACATCCACGGATTTGGGGCGCGCAGCGCCCACCGGGCGCACCTCTCGCTCCTGCAAGAAGCGTAGCAGCTTGAGCTGGAAGCCGAGGTCTATGTCCCCGATTTCGTCCAGGAAGACGGTGCCGCGGTGAGCAGCCTCGAAAACGCCGACGCGGTCGCGGTCGGCCCCGGTGTAAGCCCCGCGCACGGCCCCGAACAGCTCGCTTTCCAGCAGGGTCGCAGGGATGCCCGCGCAATCCACGGCCACGAAGGGGTGCGCCGCGCGCGGACTCTGGGCGTGGATCAGGCGCGCCACCAGCTCCTTGCCGGTTCCCGTCTCTCCCTCGACCAGGACGGTAGCGTCGGTGGGGGCCACGCGGGAGATGACCTTGTAAACCTCGACCATGGCGGGCGAGCTGCCCACCAGTTCGGTTTCCGGCAGCTCCTCGTCTTCCTCTAGCTCGCGCTCCGCGCGCTCGGCTCGCGCCTGTTCGGCCCGCCGGATGGCCTGCAACATCTGATCGAGCTCGAAGGGCTTGGCGATGTAATCGAAGGCGCCGCCGCGCGTGGCCGCCATCACGGTCTCGATGGTGCCGCGCGCGGTCATCAGGATGACGGCGCAATCGGGATCGCGCCGGCGCGCCTCCTCCAGCACGTCCAGCCCCGTCCGGTCGTCGAGATAAATGTCGGAGATGACGATGGGATAGGATTGCGTGGCGAGCCGCTGGAGCGCCTCGCGCGAGGAGGCGACCGCATCCACCTGGTAGCCTTCCAGCTCCAGAAAGGTCACCAGCGTGGTGCGCACTGCCGCGTCGTCTTCGACCACCAGCAACCGTTGCCTGTTGCCCATACTCTGCGCGGACGACGGCGCGCGCCCATCAGTTGACGCCCGCGGGGCTGGCCGCGCGCGCCGGCAATACCACTGTAAAACAGGAGCCCTTGCCGGGTTCGCTTTCCACCTCGATCGAACCGCCGTGCTGGGTGACGATCTCGCGCACGATGGATAGCCCGATGCCCGTGCCTTTTTCGCCCGAAGCCTCCGCGCGCCGGGTGCGATAGAACTTCTGGAAGATGTGGCGCAATTCGTCACGGTCCATGCCGTAGCCCTGGTCCTTCACCGCGATCCGAACGCGCCCGCCATGCCGTCCCCCACTGACCGTAACTTCGGTATCCGGCGGCGAGTACTTCACGGCATTGGTGAGCAGGTTGTAGATGGCGTATTCCATCAGTTCGCGATCGCCTTCCAGCGCGCCGTCCTCGATGGGCTCGGCCCGCACGCGGATGTTCTTGCGCTCGGCGAGCGGGCGCACCCGCGCCACGCAGGCCGCAACTACCTCGTCGGCCAGGAAGGGTTCCCGCCGCAGTTGCATCTGGCCCGCCGAGAGCCGCTCCACGCTCAGGAAGGTCTCGATCATGTGGGCCAGGCGCCGCGATTCGGAATGAATCAACTCGGCGATTTGCCGGCGTTTCTCTTCGCTCAAATTGTAGCGGGTCATCAGCTCGCTCGAGCCCTGGATGGCGGTGAGCGGCGTGCGTATCTCGTGCGTGACGAAGTGCATCGCTTGCTGGTAGCGGGTCTTGTCGGCTTCGGCCTGACGCCAGCGCCTTCGCACCGCGAAGTACTGCCAGGCGGCGGCCCCGCCCACGGAAAGCCACGCTACCAGCACGGGACTGAAATAGGGCATCACCACGTTGCGCGTGAACAGCCACTGCGGCACGGCGTGAGCGGCGACGATCACCAGCACGCCCATCGTGTAGGCAGGCCATCCCGAGAGCAGCCAGAACACGGCCCCGGCTGCCAGCGTCAGCGCCACCGCGAAGGCGACGCCGGCGCTCGCGGGGGCATCGCGCAGGAACTGCCCTGCGGCCAGCGTCTCGAACGCGTTGGCGTGGATTTCGATGCCCTGCATCGTACGCCCGTAGGAGAACGGCGTCATGAGCCGATCGCGCGCCGCCGATTGCGCGATGACGCCGGCGAACACGGCCTTGTCGCGGAAGACCTCTGCCAGTTCCGGCCGCGCAACAAGGTCGGCGATCGCCACGCGCGGGATCCGCGAGATGCCCTGCGGGTCAGGCGGCAGGTAGCGGATGCGCATGGGGCGCAGCGGGTCGTGACCGGTGTAAACGGTGACGCCACCCACCTCCAGTTCTTCGGGCGTTTCCAGCACCGGGGCGCCGCCGCGCACCAGCCGGAACAACTCGAGCGAGAGCGCCCAGCGGCGCTCGCGTCCCGAGACCTTGGCCAGCGGGATGCGCCGGGTGACGTTGTCCAGCGGATCGGGGTCGGCGTGCACGTGACCGAGAGCGGCGGCATGGCGGCGGAAGCGGGGATGCGGATCTTCCCAGCGGCGCCCGTCATCCACCAGCTCGCAGGCCAGCACCAGTTTCGGGATGCGGGCCATGGCCCGCTCGAGCCTGGCGTCTGCCGCGGGGTCGCCCTCGTCGGCTAGCGTCACGTCCACGGCGACCCCGCGCGGTCGCACAGCGGCAATTCGCTCCAGCCCCGCGGCCAGGATCTCGCGCAGCCGGCGCATGCCGCCCATGCGGCTGAGCGTGTTCTCGTCCACCACCAGGAGCGCTGACTGGGGCGCGCGGACCGCCGGCGGGTAGCGGCGGAACATCCAGTCGTAGGCGTAATTGTCTATTTGCGAGCCCAACCATCCCCCGGCAAGCGCCACCGCGAAGGCCAGCGCCAACACCGCGAGGTAGCCAAGGACGTGCCTGCGCCCCCGCATCTTCGAGCGCCTCACGGCTTGGAGGGGCCGCCCGTTGCGCCGAGTACCCGCTCGATCTCTGCCGCCTCGCGCGGCAGGGCTTCGCTCAACAGCAGGGCGCCTTGTTCGCTCACCAAGACCATATCCTCGATGCGGATCCCGATCCCTTCCTCCTTAAGGTACACGCCCGGCTCGATCGCGACCACGTCGCCCGCTTCGAGCGGCAAGTTCAGCGTCTCCTGGTAAACATCGTGGACTTCCAGGCCGACGCGATGGCCGATGCCGTGCACCAGGCTGGCGCCCAGGGGACGCCCTTGCGAATCCTTCCCGTGGGCGTCCAGGTACTCGCGGGCGATTTTTTGCAAGCCCACGTTGCTGGTGCGGCTGCCCAGCAGCACGCCCGGGCGGATGGAAGCGATGACGGTTTTCAGCGCGCCCAGCACCGCCTCGTACAGCTCGCGCTGGCGCGGCGTGAAGCGGCCGCTCACGGGCACGGTGCGCGTCAGGTCGGCCGCGTAGCCGTTGCAGCTCGCGCCGGCGTCCACCAGAAGCAGCTCGCCCGCCTCCATGCGCCGCGCGTTTTCCTCGTAATGCAGGATGAGAGCGTTGGGGCCCGAGGCCACGATGGGCGCGTAAGCGGCGTCCTCGCAGCCCCGCTCCAGGAACGTTCCCATCAACGTGGCGGCGATCTGGTGCTCGTAGAGGCCCGGCGCCAGGCGCTTCCATGCCGCCCGGTGCGCTTCGATGGTCACCTGGATGCTGCGGCGGATCACCTCAATCTCCTGCGCCGACTTGCGGGCCCTCAGCCGGGCCAGCGTCGGCCGCGCGTCGCTGATCTGGCGCAGCGGCGCCAGCACGCGCAACCGTTCGGCTTCAGGGCGCGAGGCGAGCGTGTAAATGCGCGAGTGCTGCTCCAGCGCCAGGCGGAGCTCGCGCTCCAGAAGCGTCACCGGCATCACGCGGTCGAAGCCGGTGAGTTCCGGTGCGCGCGGGTCCTCGGGCGCCAGCATCGGGCCGTTGTAGGTCTCCGTGCGCTCGTCGCGCGGCGGCAGGAACAGGATCTCGCGGTCGGGCGCCAGTAGCAAGGCCGCGCCCGGGCGGTTCCAGCCGGTCAAGTAGGCGAAGTTGGGTTCCTGGAAGTAGCGCCCGCGGCCCGCGGTTTCGCCCCGCGCGAAAAGCACCACCACGCCGTCAGGCAAGGCCTTGACCAGCTCGGCCCGGCGCGCGCGATGCTCGGGGAACGGGGCAGGCAGGCACGCCGCAGCCGCCAGCAGTATCAGGATCGCCCGCGCGGTTCGCATACTCCACGAGTATATCGCCTCGATGCGGCGCGGACGTTGTAGACTGCAATTAGGAGAGGGGCGCTGCTCGGATTCGGGGCGGCGCCGGGATTCCCTCCGGGGATTGGAGTCGCCAGATGCGAAGCGAATGGGTGACCCGCAGGTTGAAAGACCCTGTGCGCACGCAGATGCACTACGCGCGCAGGGGTATCATCACCGAAGAGATGGAATACGTGGCGCGGCGCGAGGGCCTGGCGCCCGAGCTAGTGCGGGACGAGGTGGCGCGTGGGCGATTGATCATCCCGGCCAACATCAACCACACCAACTTGGAGCCTATCGGCATCGGCATCGCTACGCGTTGCAAGATCAACGCCAACATCGGCAATTCCTCCCTTGTCTCCGACATCGGGCGGGAGCTGGAGAAACTGCGCATCGCGATCCGCTACGGCGCCGACACGGTGATGGATCTTTCCACTGGCGGCGACATCCCGCGCATCCGCGAGGCCATCATCCGCAACTCTCCGGTGCCCGTGGGCACGGTGCCGCTGTACGAAGCGGTGACGCGCGTGCGCCACATCGAAGACCTGACGCCCGAACTGGTGTTGGAGGTCATCGAGGAGCAGGCCGAACAGGGCGTGGACTACATGACGATTCACGCCGGCGTCCTGGTGGAGTACATCCCGCTTACCACCAGGCGCATCACCGGCATCGTCAGCCGCGGCGGCACGATCATGGCGCAGTGGATGGTCCGCAATCACCGCCAGAATTTCCTCTACGAGCGCTTCGAGGACATCTGCAAGATCTTCCAGAAATACGACGTCTGCTTCTCGCTGGGCGATGGTCTGCGCCCGGGCTGCCTGGCCGATGCCAGCGACGAAGCGCAGTTCGCCGAGCTGAAGACGCTCGGAGAGCTGACGCGCAAGGCCTGGGAGTACGAGGTCCAGGTGATGGTGGAGGGTCCCGGGCATATCCCCATGGACCAGATCCAGCTCCAGGTGGAAAAGGAACGGGAGTTGTGCGACGAGGCGCCGTTCTACACCCTGGGCCCGGTGGTGACCGACATTGCCCCGGGCTACGACCACATCACTTCCGCCATCGGCGCAGCCATGATCGCCTGGTACGGCGCTTCCATGCTATGCTACGTCACCCCCAAGGAGCACCTGGGTCTGCCCGATCTGGAGGACGTCAAGCAGGGCATCATCGCTTACAAGATCGCGGCGCACGCGGCCGATGTCGCGCGTCACCGTCCCGGCGCGCGCGACCGCGACGATGAAATTTCACGGGCGCGTTACCGTTTCGACTGGAACCGGCAGTTCGAGCTGGCGCTGGATCCGGAGACGGCACGCGCGATGCACGACGAGACGTTGCCCGGCGAGGCGTTCCGCGAGGCGCACTACTGCTCGATGTGCGGGCCGAAGTTCTGCTCGATGAACCTGTCGGCTCACTTGGAGCCGGCCACTGCCCCTCCGCCGGGGGACTGATCAGGATCGGCCGGCACGCGGAGGGCGCGGCCCGTTCGCCTGCCGGTACGGACAGCGGGCACGACGGGCGAGCACGCTCAAGTTCGGGGCCTGCGACAAGCCACGATCGCGATGTCGGAAGGCCCGCCCGCCACGGCCTTCACTCTCAATAGGACTTCGAAGGGCGCCAGTGCGCCTTTGGGCGAAAGTCCTGCGGCCTGGAGCAATTTCCAACACAAATCCGGGCGGATGACGGCTTCCCCCGCGGCCTCGGTGCCGTGGCTGGTGAGCCCGGAAAGAATCAAGACCCAACCGGTGTTGCCGAGATTGCGCAGCAAAGCCACCGTGGCGTAGTCCTGGCCGTCGGCTTCGTTGCGAGCGAAGCGCTGGGGTTCACCCGGCCTCGGGGCAACGTTGTGGAAATACACCTGGCCGGTGGCCGGATCGTACCGCGCGAGGAAATTGAGCCGGCCTTCGAACAGCTCCGTCCACGGGTTGCCTCTGGGGCTGCCCAGGAGGATCGCGTTCCGGTTCCTGAAGTCACGTAGCTCCGCATAGCGTGCGAACCGGATCTGGGTAAGTTGCGCAAACCGCGGGTGGATTTGAAGAATCCGGGTGAGGATGTTCAGGTCCGCAAAGCTCGTGTACTGCCGGCCTGCGATCAACCGCGCCGCCTGCGATCCGGGTTGGTCCTGGCGCGGAATGAAGGACCTTTCGATGTACTCTTGCAGCCCCATGCTGCGGTGATCGAGATCTTGCACGAGGGCGAAGTCCGAGTCGGCGGCGATCACCAGCGTAGGCTGCTTGCCATCGAAGATCTGGCTCCACAGGAGCCTGTAGATTGGGACACTGCTTTGCCAGGAGGGAGGCGGAGGCACCCAGGAAGAGCGGTAGCGGACGGCGAGCAGGCCGAGCGCTGCGATCGCCGGGGCCGCGGCAAGTTAGCGCCCCCGCGCCATGGCCGCGAGGAGCTTGCGAGGCCTGCCGGACAGGCCTGCGCCGGGCGTGGCCTGTAAATCCCCGGACCGCCGGGTTTCGAACACCGGGACATAGTGACCCTTGGGGATTGTAATGATTAGCAGGTCGCTGAAAAAAGCCAGAACAAGACACCTAGGAATTGGTTTGTGCGTCTTT
>JBMFPL010000099.1:0-10184 GCA_049969115.1 Bryobacteraceae bacterium
AATCTCGGGCTGCGCTACGAAACGCAAACCAACATCCGCGATCACCTGGACTGGGGGCCGCGCCTCGGCTTCGCCTGGGGGCTCGGATGGCAGCCCAAGACCGTCATCCGCGGCGGCTTTGGCGTATTCTACGACCGGGTGGGCGAAAGCCTCGTGCTGGAGGCGCTGCGGTTGAACGGCGTCAACCAGCAGCAGTACCTTGTCCGCTGGCCGGATTTCTTCCCCAATGTGCCCGATCCGGAGAGTCTTGCCTCGGCCCGCCTGCCCACCGCCGTGCGCGTGATTGACCCCACGCTGAAGGCGCCCTACATGATGCAAACCGCGGTGAGCGTGGAGCGCCAGCTGCCGCACAACATTTTCGCGAGCATCACCTGGGCAGGGACGCGAGGCGTCCACCTGCTGCGGTCGCGCAACATCCACGCGCCGGTGAATGGCGTGCGCCCGTTCGCCGGGGGCGACATCTACGCCTACGAATCAACCGGCGGCTTCCGCCAGCAGCAGCTCATCGCCAACGTGAACGCCCGTGTCAGCCCGAAGTTCACGCTGTTCGGCTTTTACGCGCTGAGCCACGCCCGCAGCGACACTGACGGGCCTGGAACCTTCCCCACCAACTCGTGGGACCTGGCTTCCGAGTGGGGCCGCGCGGCCTTCGACATACGGCACCGGGTTTTCTGGGCGGCTCGATTACCGCGCCGCTGGGACTGCACCTAAGTTCGTTCTTGACCGCTTCTTCGGGAGCGCCTTCCAACATCACTCTGGGACGCGACCTGAACGGCGACTCCATTTACAACGACCGGCCTGCGTTCGCCACCGATCTGACGCGGGCCAGCGTGGTCTATACGCGCTGGGGCGTGTTCGACACCGACCCGTTGCCGAGCCAGCCCATCATCCCGCGCAACTGGGGCAGCGGCCCGGGCCAGTTCAGCCTGAACCTGCGGCTGTCACGCACGTTCGGATTCGGAAGCGAACGCCGGGGCGGAGGCGCGAGGATGCGCGAGGGCATGCCCGCAAGCGGGCCGCCTCCGGGCGCCTTCGCCGGTCCGGGCGGGCTGGCAGGCGGGCCGGGCGGCGGTATTACGGGATGCGGGGCGGGGGGACCCGGAGGTCTCTTCGGCGATAGCTCGAACAGCCGCTACAGCCTCACCTTCGCCATCTCGGCACAATACCTGCTGAACCACGTGAACCTGGCGCCGCCGATCGGCACCCTCAACTCGCCTCTGTTCGGGAGTTCGAACGCGCTGGCCGGCGGGATGGGGCCCGGCGCCTCGGCCAACCGGAGGATAGAACCACAACTCCGCTTCCCCTTCTGATAGCGGGTGCGCGGGGCCGCGGGCCCATGGCGCCAGCCCCGCTACCCGCCGCCCTTCACCGGCGCAGCAACGACGACGCCTGCAATTCAAGGTGTCGGCGCTTGCTGCGGCTTGGTCTCCTCGGGTTTGGGCTCAGCCGGCTTGGCCTCCTCCGGCTTGGGCTGGGCCGGCTTGGCCTCGGGCGATTCCACCGTCACCTTGACCGGCTGCTCGATGTACTTCGGGTCCTTGCCGGCAGTCAGGATCATCAAAGCAAAGCGACCGGGCTTGACGTTGGGCGGGATGCGAAACTTCAGGGTCGTGGCGCTCTGCTCGGTCACAGGGACCTTCAAGTCGTTCTTGCCGTCCGTAAGGAAGACTTCCGCCACGTGAGTCTTCTCGAGATTCTCGCCGGTCACGGTCAGGATGTCACCCGCCTTGCCGGAGGTAGGCTCCACGGAAATCATGCGGGGCATCGGGGTCTGGGCCCAGAGCACCGGGAGAACTGCGGCAACCAGCGCCATGCGCAACAGCGGGAATAACGTCATCTGAATGCGGTCCTCCACTCATGAATGCTAGTCCTCTCCGCGAGCGAATGCAAGACGTAAAATCCGGCTTCTGCACTCGGACCGAGGGATTCTTCGGGCGCAACCGTACCGCCGAGCTTCAGCTTTCGGCCCGCCCGGGATCGTGCAGTCCCTTGTGAATCGCGTAAAGCGCCAGCTCGAGACGGTCGGAGACGCCCAGCTTGTCGAAGATGTTGTGCAGGTGATTCTTGACCGTCTGTTCGCTGATGAACATCTTCTCGGCGATCTCTTTGTTCTTGTACCCCTGCGCGACCAGAGCCACGATCTCGCGCTCGCGCTGGCTCAACGGGGAGCGGCCCCGGCCACGGCGGTCGGTTGCCGGCGCCGGGTCCGGCACCGAAGCGAACTGGCGCATGACCGCGGCCGTGGTGTAAGAGTCCAGCCAGATTTCACCTGCATGAACCTTGCGGATGCTCTTCATCAGCAGCTCGGTGGCGGTCTGCTTGAGCACAATGCCCGAGCAGCCGAACTTCATGGCCTGCACGAACTCGTTCTTGTCCTCGGAAGCGGTCAGGACGATGATCTTGGTGCGCTTGCGGGCGAGTTGCAGTCGCTGGAGCACGCTGAGACCATCCAGACCCGGCATGCGCAGGTCGAGCAACAGGATGTCCGGTTCCAGCTCCTCCAACAGCCGGAAGACTTCAGGGCCGTCATTGGCCTCGCCGACCACCTCGAAATCTTCCTCCATGCTGAGCAGCCTCCGCAGCCCGTCGCGAAAGATGGGGTGGTCGTCGGCGATCACGATGCGGATGCGACCCCGGTTCGGCTCGGTGGTGGGATCGCTTTCGCGCACATCGACTCCGGGTTCCATGACGTCACGCTCCTCGGGGTCTCGCTTGATTCTATGGTGGATACTAGTACTCAGTCAATCGGCCCCGGAATTAAAAATGTTTAGATAACGTACTATGGCGTGCGATATCCTGGGTTAACTGCCTTTGTTATCAATGGACGACTATCCGAGGGCGAGCGGTCCTTTGCGGGTAGGGACAGCCGCTGGGGCGGGCAGCATCCGCCTCGTTTGCGGGTCTGGCAACGCTAGCGGCGCAACAGCATGATCCCCAGCTCCCGCAACTGCTGCTCGGGCACGGGCGACGGCGCGTCGCACATCAGGTCCGTCCCACGAGAAGTTTTGGGAAACGGGATCACGTCGCGGATGGTGTTCTCGCCAGCCAGGATCATCACCAGCCGATCCAAGCCCAGCGCGATCCCGCCATGCGGCGGGGCCCCGTATTCGAGCGCTTCCAGCAGGAAGCCGAAACGACGCACGGCTTCTTCGCGCGTGAACCCCAAGGCGTCGAAGACGCGCGCCTGGATATCGCGCCGGTGAATACGGATGGAGCCCGAACCGAGCTCGACGCCGTTGAGCACCAGATCGTAGGACTTGGCGCGGCAGGCCGCCGGCTCGGTGGTGAGCTTGTCCAAGTCCTCGTCATGGGGAGAGGTGAAGGGGTGATGAGCCGCGGTCCAGCGCTGCTCCTGCTCGTCCCACTCGAACATGGGGAAGTCGGTGACCCACAGGAAACGGAAATCCGCGGGATCGAGCAGCCGGTGGCGGTCGTTGTACTTTTGCGCCGCGTGCAGCCGAAGCTGCCCGCAGGCCGCCAGCGCGGCTTCCTCGGGCCGGTGACCCTGCGGCGGTCCGGCCCAGCCCGCCAGCAGGAGCAGGTCATCGTCACAAGCGCCCGCCCGCTCGCGCACGGCCTCCATGGCCTGCGGATAATCGCGCTCCAGGCGCTTCAGGTCGTCGTAGACGCGCAGGCCGCGCTCGGCGCCGAACGCCTTCAACTCCTCGCGCTCGCGGCGACTGAGCGGGCCCACGCGCGGGATGCGAATGGCCACCAACGGCATGTGGTCGGCGGAAAGCACGCCTCGCGGGAACAAGTCTTCCACGGGGTACATGGGCGGGACCCGCAGGTCGGGCTTGTCGCTACCGTAGTGTCGCATCGCTTCGGCGTAGGTCAGTCGCGGGAAAGGCGTCTCGATGCGCCGGCCCACCAGCGCGCAGACCTTCACCAGCATGGGCTCGATAACCTCGAAGATGCGTTCCTGCTGCGGGAAGGACATCTCCAGGTCAATCTGGGTGAACTCGGGCTGCCGGTCAGCCCTGAGGTCCTCGTCGCGGAAGCAGCGCACGATCTGGAAGTACTTGTCCATGCCGCTCACCATGAGCAATTGCTTGAAAAGCTGCGGCGATTGCGGCAGGGCGTAGAAGCAGCCGGGTTGCAGGCGGCTGGGCACCAGAAAGTCGCGCGCGCCTTCCGGCGTCGAGCGGGTCATGAAGGGCGTTTCGATTTCGAGGAATCCCTGCGAAGTCAGGAACTCACGCACCGCGAAACAGACCTGGGAGCGCAGAATGATGTTGCGCTGCATGCGCGGGCGGCGCAGGTCCACGAAGCGGTACTTCAGGCGCACCTCCTCGCTGACGTCCACGTTGCCTTCCAGCGGGAAGGGCGGGGTGCGAGAGTCGTTGAGGATCCAGAGCTTCTCGGCCACCAGTTCGATTTCGCCGGTGGGGATGTTGGGATTGACCGTCTCCGGCGAACGCTTCTCGACGCGGCCTTCCACCGCGATGACGTATTCCAGCCGCAGTAGCTCCGCCTTGCGGTGCACCTCGGGATCCAGGTTGGCATGGAAGACCACCTGCGTCACCCCTTCGCGATCACGCAGGTGCACGAAAATCACCCCGCCAAGATCGCGGCGACGGTGCACCCAACCCATCAGCAGGGCTCGGCGCCCGGCGTGGCAAGCGCGCAGTTCGCCGCAGGAGTGCGTTCGCCGCAACTCGCCCAAAAAGTCCAGAGGTACAGCAGCAGCCTTGGTGGTTTCAGGCACTTCCGGCATATCAGTTCCCGCCGGCGAGCAGCGCTACCAGAGCCTCCTCGCTCAGGCTCTGCTGCTCGCCCGTCTGCATATCTCTGAGTGTATAGCGGCCGGCGGCGATCTCCTCCTCGCCCACGATAAGAACGCGGCGCACGCCCAGGCGGTTGGCGATCTCAAGCGACCGCTTGAGGCGCGGGTCGAAACTCAGATCCACAGCGGCCCCCGTTGCCCTCAAGCGACGGGCCAGCGCCGCTGCGTGCTCAAGGGCGGCGTCCCCCACCGGCGCGATGAAGAGATCGAGCTCGCAGGCCGGAGGAGCTTTGCCTGCCTGTTCCAGGGTCAACACCAGCCGGTCCTCCCCGATCGAAAAGCCGATGCCCGGCGCGGGGATCCTGGCGCCCAGCGCCTGCGCCAGGCCGTCGTACCGGCCTCCTCCCATCACCGAATTCTGCGCGCCCAAAGCGCCATGCACGGCCTCGAAGGTGGTGCGCATGTAGTAGTCCAACCCGCGCACTAGCCGCGGGGCCAGCTCATAGCGGATCCCACGCGATTCCAGCATCCGCCGCACCGCGCTGAAGTGATCGCGGCAGGCCGGGCAGAGGTGATCGAGAATCGAGGGCAGCGTCGCGATGACAGGCTGATCTTCGGGTACCTTGCAATCGAGTACGCGCAGCGGGTTGGTCTGGGCGCGCCGCTGGCAATCGGCACACAGCGAGAAGACTTTCTCGCCCAGCGCGGTGCGCAAGCGCTCGACGTAAGCCGGGCGGCAGGCGGGGCAGCCCACCGAGTTCAACAGCAACTGGAAGTCTTCCAGCCCGGCCTCCGCCAGCAGCTCGACCACCAGCTCGATGACCTCGGCGTCTATGGCTGGCGATTCCGAACCTATGGCTTCCGCCCCGATCTGATAGAACTGCCGGTAGCGGCCCTTCTGCGGCCTTTCGCGGCGGAACATGGGTCCGATGTAGTAAAGCTTTTGCACGCCCGGGCGCTGGTCGAGCCGGTGTTCCAGGTAAGCGCGGATCACGGGCGCGGTGGCTTCCGGCCGCAGCGTGAGCGAGGCCCCGTCGCGGTCCTCGAAGGTGTACATCTCCTTGCTGACGATATCGGTCTCCTGACCTACGCCGCGCGCGAAAAGCTCGGTCGGCTCCAGGATGGGCGTGCGGATTTCCCGGTAATGGTAACGGCGGAAGACGCGGCGCGCCGTTTCCTCGACCTGGTTCCACAACGAGGTGGCGGGAGGCAACAGATCGCGCGTTCCCTTGACGGCTCGAATCAACTCCTTCGACCTGGGCAGCTTTGGGGTCGGCCGGGACTTGCCCGCCCTGAGCGGCCTCGGCCCTGCCCGGCAGGGCCGGCCATGGCGCTTGAAACGTCCTATCTTAGCACAGCGCGCGAGCCGAGCCTACCCTCTCAAAATTCGTAACGCAGGCCGAATTGCATCACCCGCGGTGATGTAAGTTGCGTGGTGTACTTGCCGAAGGTGCCGGCGGTGGAAATATCGAGCGAGGCGTCGCCCACGTCAAACTTTGCGGTGTTGCTCACGTTGAAGATTTCCCAGCGAATCTGGATGGTGTGGCGCCCCTCGGCGTAAGGCATGGTGAAGCGCTTGGAGAGGCTGGCGTCCACGTTGAAGATGCCGTCGCCGCGGATGCAGTTGCGCGTCCCGATGCCGCCCGGCATCTCGTAATCGAAGGCCTCCAGCGCTTTCTTGGGATCGGGGAACATGTTGGGGCCGCCGCGGCCCGCGACGGCGGGCGCGTTCTTGGTCTGGCGACGCTCGAACTGCTTGCCGTTCCACACCGCCCAGTTATTGTTGTTCCAGTTCGTCGGCCAGACGCCGGTCTGGTAGACGCTGATGGGGAAGCCGCTCGACCAGCGCCAGATGCCGGCGAGCTGCCATCCGCCGACCAGGGCGTTCAACCACCCGGGGACCGCGGTCAGGTAGCGACCGCGCTTGCCAAAAGGTAAGTTGTAAACGCCCAGCATGTTGAACAGGTGCGTATTGTCGTAATCGGAGACGCCCTTGTGCAGGCCGGGATACCAGGGATTCCAGATGACCCCGGTCGCCATGCCCACCCGCTCGGTGTTCGAGCGCAGGTCAATGGACTTGGACCAGGTGTAGTTGACGTCCACCATGTCGCCGTTGGCGAAGCGCTTGCGCAAGGTCCACTGCATGCCATGATAGTTGCCGCCGGCGATGGAGCTGAACACCGAGAGGTAGGAGAACTGCGGGTGGAAATACGCCCATGGCCCCAAGTCGCTGCACCGGTTGCGGGCCGCGCAGTTGCCTTGCCCGGCGCCGGTATCGAGCTGGTAAAGGGCGTAGGTCCAGTCGTACAGGTTTGCCGCGTAGCGTGCGTAAACCACCTGGGTGGCGGTCATGGTGGCCGTGGCCGCCTTGCTGTAAAGGTTTTCCCAGTAAGGAACCTTCTGCACGGCGGACACGGGCACGCCCGCCACAGCCTGTCGGGCCAGAATGGTGGCGGCCTCGAAGTAACTCATGCCCGACTTGGGATCCCAGACGTTCGTGGGCATGGCGGCGTCGCGGCGCACCAGCGAGCGGCGCGAGAAGCGACCGACGTAAGAACCTTGCACGAACCAGCCATCCTTGAACTCGCGCCCAACGGAGAAGTTGGCGCTCATGTTGTAGGGCGGCACGATGGTGTCGTCCAGCCCGTTGGTGATGGCGAAAATGTCGGGATACTGAGCCGGGAACTTGGCCGGCGGGGCGGGCAGCAGCAGACCAGCCGGGATCTGGTCAATGGACGTGAAACGCGGCGCAGTGGCCACGGTCAACACGGCCGAAGGGTTGACCAGGCGTGTGGAAAGCCCGAAAGCGGTGGCGTCGTAGGCGCGCATCAAGCCGCTGCCGAACAAGTCGTAGTACATGCCCCAACCGAGGCGGATCGAGCTGCGGCCGGGACCGCCGAAGAAAAACTTGCTCAGGCCGCTGGTAGCCTGCGGCGAGTAAGCCAGCGCCGCCCGCGGCGCGAAGTTTTTCTTGTGGAAGGCGTAGAGCGGGCGGCCGCCCTGGTCGCGCGGCACGAACGAGATCCGCCCGGCCTCCATCTGCGAGCGGCCCTGCACGGCCAGCCCGCCGCGCATGTCGAACCACTGGCCGATCGGGATATTGGGCGAGACCTGCTGGCCGTTCTTCTCGTAGTAAGGCGGCATCAGCGAGTAACGCAGGCCGCCGGTAAAGGTCAGACCGCGAGTTACTCGCCAGGTATCCTGCACATAGAATTCGTACTCTTCGTTGGCGAAATTGCGAAATACCGGCTCACCCTCCCTGAGTACGGTGCCGTCCACCTTGTAGTTGTACTGCGCGTTACCCTGTGTCACCAGACCCATCACGTCGGCCATGGCGTATCGGAAGTAAGTGACCCCGGCAGGGGCCATGTCCGACCACGGCCGGTTCAGCTCGGCGCCCGAGTCCACCAGCCAGGAGGCATTGGCCACCGCGCTGGACCACGAGTTCTGGTCGGTGTTGCGCTGGTTGCGCGTCCAGCGAATAACGAAGCCGAACTGGAGGTTGTGCGCGCCTTTGACCCAGTTGATGTCGTTGGCCAGGGTGTGGGTGGGAATGATGGCGGCGAAGCCGCGGGTCAGAGCCACGGGGCTGTCCAGACCGCGCAGAGTTACAGGCGAGAATTTGGCCAGGCCGGTGGACTCCCAGCCCACGCGAGTGATACCCCAGCGGAAGTTATTGATCAGGTCGGGGCGCAGCGTGCTCGTCAAACCCACCGCCAGTCCCTTGTTGTTGCGCAGCGTGACGGAAGCCGGAGGCTGCCCAGGGAACTGCGGCATGTCCTTTTCATTGTCGTTCTGGAGGTTGCCGCGCACGAAAAGGTTGTGCTTGCTGGCCGAATCCAGGATGTAGTCCAGCCGCGAGATGTAAGTGTTCCAGCGCAGCGGCGTGGGCGCCTTGAAACGGAAGCCAACGATGTTCAGGTTATCGCCCACCGTGAAATCATTGGGCTCCGGGTAAGTCTGAAGCAGCTTGAGCACGGCCTGGTTGACGCCGCGGGGGTCGAGCTTGGCGGCGATCTCTTCGGGCGTCACCGTGGCCACCGAGCCGTCGCGGCGCTGGTAATGCAGGATTCCCCGGCGCATGTCCATCGAGGGCACGTACCGGACCGCCGAGCCGTCGCGGGCGTCGCGCCGGCCCTCGAAGTTGCCGAACAGGAACAGCCGGTTCTTGATCAGCGGTCCGCCGGCCGAGCCGCCGAAAATGTTGCGGATCAGCTTGGGTCGGGGCACGCCGGAAAGGTTGTTGAAGAAGCTATTGGCCGTGGTGACCGTGTTGCGGTGGTAATGGTAAAGCGAGCCATGGAGCTCGTTGGTGCCGCTCTTGGTGACCAGGGCGACCTGCGCACCCGAACTGCGGCCCTGATCGGCGTTCGCATTGAGCGTGGTGACGCGGAATTCCTGGACCGAATCGGGCGTCACCCTGAGCACGCTGGTGAAGGCGTAGCGGTCCATCTGGTCATTGACGTCCACGCCGTCCAGCGTCACGTTGGCCTGATCGCTTTTGCCGCCGTTGACCGCGCCGTTGCGCGAGTCGGTGTCATCCTCGCGCGTGAACACCACGCCCGGCTGGGCGGCCAGCAGGCTGATGATGTTGCGGGCGTTGAGCGGCAGCTCGACCACGGGTTTGGTTCCGATGGCGTTGCCGATCGAAGCGTCGGTGGTGTTGACCTGAACGGCCTCGGCGGTGACCGCCACGGTTTCGGTGATCTGGCCAACCTCCAGGCGAATGTTGAGCGTCGCCGGGTTGTTCACCAGCAGCCGCACATCCGGCACAGTGGTGGTGCGAAAACCGGATGCCGCCGCCGTCACGCGGTAGGTTCCGGGCGGCAGTTGCGGAAATGCGTAACCGCCGGTCGCGTCCGACGTCGTGCTGCGCTTGAGTCCCGTGTCCACGTTTTCCACAGTGATGGTGGCGTTCGGGATCACAGCGCCTGTGGGATCGGTCACGGTCCCGGTGAGCGAGGTTGTGGACTGGGCGAAGGCCAGCGCGGCCCACGCCATGACGAGCAACACAATCGCGCTTCGCCTCATGGTTCCCCCTAGCGCTACACGCCCGCGGCGTGCCGCGATAAGGCATCTTGTACCAAACCACCCGGAGCAGAGTCAACCGGGCGGCGCGCTGGCAGGCGATTGCGCCCTGCGACCGGCACGGACCCCGGCCGCCTCTGCTAAGCTGGGCGCAGCCGTGCCAATGATCGGGCGATCGGCAAGGGGCGAAGCGATTTTGGTTGCGACGGCAGTGGTGCTGGCCCACGGGGGCCGCTGCCTGGCCCGCCAGGGCAAAGGCGAGCTGACCGCCGAGCAGGTGCTGGAGAAATCCGTCGAAGCCACGGGCGGGCGCGAGGCCTACGCCAGGCTTACCTCCACGCTGGCGAGGGGTTCGATCGAGTTCGTGGGCCAGCACCTGCACGGCACAGTTGAACTCTACGCCAAGGCGCCCAACAAAAGGTTGCTCGTC
>JBMFPL010000100.1:0-10182 GCA_049969115.1 Bryobacteraceae bacterium
CAACCCCCACGTGTTCTCGCTGAGCAACCTGTATCTGGACGAGCCGCTCGGGTTCGATGCCAGCGCGTACGTGACGCCGCAAGCTCCCGGCCTCGGGGTAGCCGTGAATCTGGCCCGGGTCCTTTCCGACGCATTGCCGCTGTGAACTGCGGCAAGGATCCATTCCGGCCCGAGGGCGAAACGCCACGCCCGGCGGACAGGCCAGGCCCAACACACCCGCTCACCCCCCGAAAACCACCGCGAAGGGGCGTATGGGAGAGCCGGTGCCGCCACGGATCTTGAGCGGCGCTGCGACGAAGAGGAAAACGCGGGCGCCGGCCGCAGCCAGCTCTTCCAGGTTCAGGGCCTCCATGATGTGGATACCGCTTTCCACGAGCAGATGGATGTGCACGGACCGGTCGGAGGGCACCTTCTCGAAGTACGTGGTGTCCGATCCCGCGGCGAAGATGCGGCGCGCGCTGAGCCAGCGTGCGGCCGCCAGGCCTGGCCCGGGGGCGCGCCCTTCATTGATGAAGCGCACGGGATTGTCCCAGTAGCGTGCCCAACCCGTCCTGATGAGCACGACATCGCCCGGCTCGACTTCGACCTTCGCGCGCCCGGCGCACTCTTCCAGGTGCCGCGGCTCGATGGTGAAGTCCTCGGGTAGCGGTTCGTCGCCGGCTACGTCCAGCAGAACGCCGCGGCGCGCGATCAACCCCACCGTGTCCACGGAATGTTCGGCCACGCCACGGAGATAGTCGGACACCTCCGAGGCGAGGCGGCCGCCATGAATCCGGCCGTCTTTGGCGAAATGGCAGAGCGCATCGAAGTGCGTGCCCACATGGCCGCCCATGGAAAAGGCCTCGGCCGCCGAACTGGCGCCCGTGCCGGGAAGAACCACCTCGCCGTGACGCCGGGTGAGCACGAACATGAATGGGGGGTGATTGGGATGATGCGGCATGCCCGCATAAAGCGGCTGGGAAAGATCGAAGAGTCGTGCGCGCTCGATGTGTCGCAAGAGCTCGGATAGCATAAGCAGAATCTTCTGGCAGCTTAGCACGCGGATGGGCGCGGCCGCGCTCGCTCGAGAGCGCCCGGCAAGCCAAGACTGCGGAGTGCGAGGCCTCAGGGGCCCGGGTCCGATGAGGGATTGGAGGAGCAGACGGGCCCCGCCGTTTTTTCGCCTCTGGCGAGGTCTTCGACGATCTGCCGTGCGATCGTCTCGATGCGGGCCTCGATGGCTGGAGAAAGCTTCGCGCCAAACACCAGGGGTCCGCGGACCACGATGCCATAGAAGGCAATGGACTCGGGCAGGGGCAGCCCGGCCGCGCGCGCCAGCGCCAGCGCATCTCGGAAGCCGAGCGCGTGCGACGGGGCGGAGGGATCGCCCGCCGACTCGTCCACGCTCACGCGCACCACCGTTCCCGCAGGCGCGTCCCAGTCCACCAAAGCGTCCACAATCACGGCGAACCGGTAGCCGGCGAGACGCTCGATGACGTCGAGGGCGGAGCGACAGAGTTCCAGCGTGTCCCAGTTTTCGCGCTCCGGCAGCAGCTCCCAGACCCTGCGCGCGACCACCGGCCCTGCGCCGTCATCGCCGCAAAGCGTGTTGCCGACGCCCACGATCAGGCCCGCTGCGCGAGCCTCAGGGGCGCCGGCGGTGCGCGATGCGGGTTCCATCCGAGTCGATGACCTCCACCTCGAGCGGCATCGCGCCGGGCAGGCTGTGGGTGGCGCAGGCGAAGCAGGGATCGTAGGCGCGGAACGCCATCTCGATGCGATTGAGCAGGCCGTCGGTGATCTCCATGCCCCGCTTGATCAGCCCGAAGGCAGCCTTGCGGATGGACATGGCGATGGGTGCGTGGTTGTTGGTGGTGCCGACGATCAGGTTGACGCGCTGGAGGATGCCGCGCTCGTCGGTCACGTAGTGGTGGTAGAGCGTGCCGCGCGGCGCCTCGACGCAGCCCACGCCCTCGTCGGGCTTGGCCGTGGGTATGTTGCGGATTTTGTCGCTCAGGATTTCCTCGTCCCGGGCCAGTTCCCAGGCTCGTTCGGCCGCGTACATCAACTCGATGACGCGCGCCCAGTGGGTGGCGAGGGTGTAGTGCACGGGCTTGCCCCCCAGCGTTGAGTACATCCGCTCGTACTCCTGCTGGGCCAGCGGCGTGGTCATGCCATCGGCGGCGTTGAGCCGGGAAAGCGGGGTAGCGCGATAGACCCCGGAGTCCTTGCCGTCCACGAAGCCCTTCCAGCCCACTTTCTTGAGGAAGGGGAACTTCAGGTACGACCAGGGCTCCACGTGCTCGCCCAGTACCTCGAGGTAGTCGCGGGGGTGGAACTTGACGAATTCTTTTCCTTCCGGGTCCACCACGCGAATCATGCCGTCGTAAAAATTGACCTTGTTGTTGGCGTCCACGGTGCCCATCGAGTACGTGCGGTGCGTGAAGGTGTCGCTCAGAATCATTTCCACATAAGCAGGGTTCTTGAGCACCACGTTTTCGATGACGCCCAGCGTGAACTTGCCGAACTCGACGAAGTAATCCGTGTGCCCAAGGATTTCATCGCGTTCCTCGCGGCTGAGGGGTTTGGCCATGCCGCCGGGAAGCGCGGTTACGGGATGCACGTACTTGCCGCCAATCAAGGCCACCACGCGCGCCGCCCGCTTGCGCAACTCGATGACCTTGCCGCCCGCTTCCAGCCCCACCTTGCGGATGACGCCCAGGATATTGCGCTCGGCGGGCGGGGCGTCGGGTCCGACGACGAAGTCCGGCCCGCCCAAAGCGTAGAAATGCAGCGTGTGGTCGGCGACGAAGAAGGCCGAGTACAGCAGCTCGCGCAGCTTCTTGGCGGCAGGAGGCGGCTCGACGTGGTAGACGGCGTCGCAGGCCTTCACGCTGGCCATGTGATGGGCTTCCGGGCAGACCCCGCAGATGCGCGTGGTGATGCGCGGCATTTCCTCCACCGGGCGGCCCACGCAGAACTGCTCGAAGCCCCGCAACTCGGGAACCTGGAAGTAGCAGTTGGCCACCTCGCCGTCGTCATTGAGGAAGATGGTGATCTTGCCGTGCCCTTCCAGCCGGGTGATGGGATCGATCGTGATGGTTCGCATGCCTCCTCCTTATGCCGTGGCTGTTCTCTTGCGGTGCAACAGCGAGGCAGGCACGCCGAAGCGATAGAACGTGCCGGCCGGGTCCGGGATCTGGTCGAGGATGCGTTGCACCTCGTCGGGATCCTGCGAATCAATGACGCTGGCCAGCGCGCTGATCATCTTGGCGCCCTGGTCCATGACGTTGGGCGGCGGCCCGTAGCAGCCGCGGCAGGGCATGTTCGCTTTGACGCACAGCGCGCCGCAGCCGCTGCGGGTGGCCGGCCCCAGGCAGATGATGCCCTGGTCGAGCAGGCACTGGTTGGGATCGGCAACGATTTCCCACGGCCGGTAGAAGCGCTTGACGCGCTTTTCCTCGCGCTTGCGGCCGCACTCATCGCAGCAGGTCTTCGCGCCCGCCCCGATGACCGAACCAGGCGGCGGCAGAGGCGCGCCGGTCATGATCGCGGTGAGCACGTTGACGATCTGGGGCGGTTGGGGCGGGCAGCCAGGCATGAAGTAATCCACCGGGACCACCTGCGCCAGCGTGCGCACTTGCTCGTAGAATTCGGGGATTTCAAGCTCTCCCTCGGGCACTTGCAAGCGGGGCTGCGGACGGACGCCGTTCTGGTTGACGGTGCTGGGCGAGCGGTGATAGACCCAGTCCAGAATCTCCTCCCGGGTGGTGAGGTTGGCCAGTCCCGGGATGCAGCCCTCGTGGGCGCAGGAGCCGAAAGCCACCAAGACCTTGGACTTGCGCCGCAGCAGGCGCGCCATCGCCTCGTTCTCGCTGGTGCGGATGGCGCCGTTGAACAGGCACAAATCGATACTGCCGTCGGCCATGGCCTCCACGTCCTTGTACTTGAAGTCCATGGCGCATGGCCAGAACACGATGTCGAAGAAGGCGGCCACGTCGAGGATCTTCTCCTCCACGTCGAGCACGGCGATTTCGCAGCCTCCGCAACTGGCCGCCCAGTAAAGGGCCAGTTTGGGTTTGCTCATGCGTGCACCTCCTCGAGTTCGGGCGCCGGGATTTCGCTGGGGATGGCCTCGCGCTCCAGCGGTCCCAGGGCGCGGATCTGCTCGGTGAATTCGTTGGCCACGCGGGCGAATTTCTCGCCCTCGCTGGCCGAGATCCACTCCAGGCGCAGGCGCCGTTCATCAATGCCGAACTGTCGGAGCACGCGTTTGAGCAGGAGCACGCGGCGCATGGCTTTGTAGTTGCCTTCCTGGTAGTGGCAGTCGCCGGGATGACAGCCCGCCACCAGAACGCCGTCGGCGCCCAGTTGGAAGGCCCGCAGCACCAGCGTGGGATCCACACGCCCGCTGCACATGACGCGTATGGTGCGCAGATTGGGCGCTGATTTCATCCGGCTGACGCCGGCCAGATCGGCGCCCGTGTAGGAGCACCAGTTGCACAGAAAGCCTACGATGCGAGGCTCGAAACGTTCCTGCCCTTTCATGGCACTCCTCCTCAACGGACCGCCAGTACGCCTTCCAGCTCGGCGTGCAACTGGCGGTCGCTGAACCCGTAGCCGGTGATGGCGCCGGCCGGGCACGCGGCAACACAGGTCCCGCAGCCCTTGCAGAGCGCGGAGTTCACTCGCGAAACGTTCTTGTCTTCCAGGTACTCGATAGCGTCGTACGGACACAGCGCGTTGCAGATCCGGCAGCCGCTGCAATACTCTTCGTTGATTTCCGCCCGCACGGGGTCGATTTCCACCACGCCCTTGGCGATGGTGGCGAGCATGCGCGCGGCCGCCGCGCTGGCCTGCGCCACCGAATCGGGGATGTCCTTGGGTCCCTGGGCGCAGCCCGCCACGAACAAGCCGTCGGACGAGGTGGCCACGGGATCCAGCTTGGGATGGCGTTCGAGGAAGAAGCCGTCCGGACTGCGGCTCAGCCCGAACAGCCGGGCTACGCGCTCGGCGTCCCGCTGCGGCTCAATGGCGTTGCAGAGGATGACCATGTCCACCGGGATTTCGCGGAAGCGCCCGATGAGCGTGTCCTCGCAGCGGATGAGCAGGGTGCCCTCGTCCTGTTTGGTCCAGCCGGCCTGCACCACCTCCGCCACCTTGCCGCGGATGACGTTGGCGCCCTCGTGCAGCACGCGCGAGTAGAACTCTTCGTAGCCCTTGCCAAAGGCGCGCATGTCAATGTAGAAGTTGTAGACTTCCGCCTGCGGGCAGCGCTCCTTGATCAGGTGGGCGAACTTCAGGGCGTACATGCAGCAGACGCGGGAGCAATAGCGGTGGTGGTTCTCGTCGCGGGAGCCCACGCAGTGGATGATGCCCACGGCGCGCGGCGGCTGGCCGTTCTTGAGCAGCACCTGGCCGCCAGTGGGACCGGTGGCGTTGAGCATGCGCTCGATGTCCAGCGCCGTGTAGACGTTGTCCAGCCGGCCGTAGCCGTACTGAGGCATGGCGCTGGCATCGAAAATCTCGTAGCCGGTGGCGACCAGAATCTGCCCCACTTCGATTTCCAGTTCCTGGTCGGTCATCTCGTGATTGACCGCCTTGGCCTCACACACTTCGACGCACTTCTGGCAGCCGTTGGTCTTGAAGTGGATGCAGGCCTCGCGGTCGATCCGCGGCACCTTGGGCACCGCTTGGGGCGTAGTCACGTAAATGGCGGTGTTGGGCCCCAGCAGAAACTCGCGCGGCTTGCCGCGGTAATCCTCCGGTTCGAACTTGATGTGGGAGGTAGGGCAGACATGGGCGCAGGCGCCGCAGGCCACGCAGGCTTGCGATTCCTGGTTGAATGGCGTCACCACCTTGCGCTTGATGCCGCGGTCCTCGTAGCCCAGCGCGCAGGCGCCCACCACCTCCTCGCAGATGCGCACGCAGCGCAGGCAGAGAATGCAGGCGTCGGGCGCCTCGTCCCGCACCTCGCTAACAAAGCGCGGCCTTTCCAGTCCGGCTTCCGCGGCCAGCTTCTGCACGATGGGGACGTTGGGCCAGCGCGCCAGCATCAGTTCCAGTACGACGCGCCGGGCCTGCCGCACGTGGTCGGTGTCGGTCTGGATGAGCATGCCCTCTTCGCAGGGCGTATTGCAGGCGGTGATCAGCTCGTAGCCGCGCGGCCGCTGCACCTGCACCACGCAGACGCGACAGGCGCCGAAAGGCTTCAGCCAAGGGTGATAGCAGAGTGTGGGTATGGGGATTTCCAACTGGCGGGCCGCCTGCAAAATGGTGGTCCCCTCGCGGACCTGCGTTCTGGCGCCGTTGATGGTCAGTGTGATCATCGTCGTTCCCCCTTCATTCCACGATCACCGCGTTGAAGTGGCAGACGTCCACGCATACGCCGCACTTTTTGCAAAGCGTGGGATCAATGCGATGCGGCTGCCCCTTTTCGCCGAAGATGGCCTTCTCCGGGCACTCGCGCCGACAGACGCCGCAGCCGTGCCCGCGTTCCACGCAGATGACCGGGTCAATGCGGTAGGTGTTCAGCGCGCGGCAGACGTGCGCCGGGCATTTGTGCGCTTCGATGTGGGCCAGGTACTCCTCACGGAAGTACTTCAGGGTGGTCAGCACCGGGTTGGGAGCGGTCTTGCCCAGGCCGCACAGCGAGGTCTGCTTGACCACCCAGGCGATCTCCTCGAGCGCGCGCAGATCGTCCATGGTGCCGTGGCCGTCCACGATGCGGTTGAGAATGTCCAGCATGAGCTTGGTCCCCTCGCGGCAGGGCGTGCAGGCGCCGCAGGATTCGTCCTGGGTAAAGGCCAGGAAGTAACGGGCCACGTCCACCATGCAGGTGTCCTCGTCCATGACCACCAGGCCGCCCGAGCCCATCATGGAGCCGACGTCGGTGAGGCTTTCGTAGTCAATGGGAAGGTCCAGATAATCGCGCGCCTCGCGCTTGCCATCGGGCGCTATGTATTCGATGGGCTGGTCCATCATCCCCGCGGGGATGCAGCCGCCCGAGGGGCCGCCGGTCTGCACGGCCTTGAACTTCTTGTCGCCCGGGATGCCACCGCCGATGTCGTAGATGAGTTGGCGCAGGGTGATGCCCATGGGCACTTCGACCAGGCCGGTGTTGCGCACCTTGCCCACTAGCGAGAACACCTTGGTGCCTTTGCTGCGCTCGGTCCCGATCTGCGAGTACCACTGCCAGCCGTGCATGATGATGGGCGGCACGTTGGCCCAGGTCTCCACGTTGTTGATGCAGGTCGGCTTGCCCCACAGCCCGTATTCGGCTGGATAAGGCGGGCGCGCACGGGGATCGCCCAAGCGGCCTTCGATGGAAGCAATCAGCGCGGTCTCTTCGCCGCAGACGAAGGCTCCCGCGCCGCGCGTCACCGAGATATCGAAGTCCAGGCCCGAATCGAGAATGTTCTCGCCCAGCAATCCGTATTCGCGCGCCTGCTGGATGGCGATCTGGATCCGCTCCAGCGCCAACGGATATTCGTTGCGGATGTAGACGACCCCGTAGCGGGCGCCGATGGCGCGGGCGCCGATCAGCATGCCCTCGATGACCGAGTGGGGGTCGGACTCGAAGATGCTGCGGTCCATGAAGGCGCCCGGATCGCCCTCGTCCCCGTTGCAGATGATGTACTTGGGCTCGCCCTTGGCCTCGCGCACTTTCTGCCACTTGACGCCGGTAGGAAATCCCGCTCCCCCGCGGCCGCGCAGGCCGGAGCGCGTGATTTCCTCGATGATCTGCTCGGGCGTCATCTGGGTGAGCGCTTTGACCAGCGCCTGGTAGCCGTCGCGAGCAATGTAGTCCTCGATTTTTTCCGGGTCGATCAATCCCCGGTTGCGCAGGGCGATCAGGCGCTGGTGCTTGAAGAAGGGAATGTCGGACATCTTGGGGATGGGGGCAGGCGCTTCCGGCGGCGTGTACATGAGCTTCTTCACCGGCCGCCCCTTGACGAAGTGCTCCTCGACCAGCGTGGGGACGTCCTTGACAGAAAGCTGCTGGTAGAAGACCCCGTCCGGGTGGACAACCATGAGCGGGCCGACGGCGCAGAAGCCGTTGCAGCCCGTGGTGACCACCTGCACCTCATCCTGCAAACCCCGTTTGCGGAGTTCCTTTTCCAGCGCGTCGCGCACGTCAAGGGAGCGGTTGGAAACGCAGCCCGTGCCCGCGCAAACCATGCAGTGCACACGGTAAGGCATGCTCCGTCCTCCTCACATGGTCCGTTCGCTGCCCACCGCCAGGGCGTAGCGGTCGGCGATCCTGCCTCCCACGATGTGCTCGGCGAAGATCTCCTTGACCTTGCCCTCGGTCAGGTCCACGTATTTGACGGGCGCTTCGCCCAGCACTTCCACCGTCATCATGGGTTCACGGCTGCAAAGCCCCGCACAGCCCGAGGTGGTCACCAGCACATCGTGGAGGTTGCGTTGTTCAATTTCCCGCAGGACCGCGGCCATGATGTTGCGCCCCCCGGCCGCAATCCCGCAGGTGCCAAGATGGACAGTGATCTTGACGCGCCCGGCGCCTTCCCGGAGCATGATGCTGCGGCGGGCTTCATCGCGCATGCGCGCCAGGTCTTCGATCTTAAGCTTTGGCATGGGCTGCCTCCTGCTTCTGGTAGCGCCGAATGATCTGTTCGACTCGGGGAACGGTGACCTTGCCGTAGAGGTCCTGCCCCACGGTCACCACAGGTGCCAGCCCACAGCATCCCAGGCAGCGCACTTGCTCCAGACCGAAGTTCAGGTCCGGCGTGGTCTCCCCCGTCTTGATCCCCAGCTCGCGCTCGAACTTTTCCAGGATCTTCACCGCGCCCTTGACGTGGCACGCCGTGCCCAGGCAGACCGAGATGGGATGCCGGCCCTTGGGCCTCAGACTGAAGGCGCGGTAAAAGGTGGCCAGGCTGTAGATCCTAGTCAGGGGAACGCCTAGGTTGCGCGACAGGTACTCGAGCACATCCCGGGGCAGGTAAGTGTACTGCTGCTGGATGTCTTGCAGCATGGCGATCAGGGCGCTTTTCTCGCCCCCGTGCTGCCGGATGATGCCTTCAATGGTCGCCAGTTCCATGACTGACCTCCTGCCTGGTGGCGCGGCGCAGCGAATCGCTCAGTTCCGCCAGCCAGCGTCGCAGGGCCGAGATTCCTGCCGGGCTGTTCAAGGGAGCGCCGGCCAGTTCGCGCTTCACATCGGCCGTGCTGAACCGGGCGGAAAAGCCCGCGCCACAGTGTTCATAGGAAAACTCGACTTCGGGATGGCCGGCGGCTAGCGTCAACAAGGTGGCCGCCACGTCTCCCAAGGGCTGCCGATCGGGGTGGCTGTGCTGGAACTCGGCTGTAACTGTAGTCCCAGCGCCGGGGCGGGACTCGATGCGCAGCGATCCGCCCGCGGCACATGCAGCCTGCTCGAGCAGGGAGAGCCCCAGCCCCACCCGGCGTGTCCCCTTGGTGGTGAAGAAAGGATCGGCTGCGCGTTGGACGACCTGCTCCGCCATGCCGCGCCCGTTATCGCGGATCTCCACCGTGAGGAGATCGGCGGCGGGGTCTTCCGTCACCCGGATCTCTACATGTCGGGCGCCTGCCGCGATCGAGTTTTCCGCGATGTCGAGGATGTGCAGAGCTAGTTCCTCCACGCGCTCACCTCCTCGCCTGGCTGGTCCCCCAAGATGCAGCGCCCGTCGCGGCAAGCCAGCGCGCTGCGCAACTCCTCGATCGAGATCCTTTGCAGCCGGAAACACGTCACGGCCGCACCGATCTGCTCGGGCCAGTGCGCGTCGGAAAACTGGAGCAGGGCAAGGCCGGCGCACTCCGGCCAGCGCCGCCGGAAGTCGGCTAGGGTGAGCCGGGAGGAGACCTCCAGCCCGTCCAGCATCAGACCGCGAGGGACGAAACCGAGGTGCCCCAAAAGGCCAAACGCCTCCCGGTCGGCGTGGGCGGCGATCGCCAGACCACCCAGACGATGGACCTGTTCGACAATTTCGCCCAAGCTCGACTCGGTGGCGCCGGCAAGCAAGCGCGGCTCGAAGCCGGTCACGTCGTGATCTTCGTTGACCAGCACTTGCAGGCCAAAGACGTCGGGCCGGTTTTCGCCGGGCAAGCGCCGGTAGACGGTCTCTTGCATGGCCAGCGCGGCTTCCAGCCGGCCGAAAACGGCCAGAACGTGCACCTCCTCGCGCGAGGTAATTTCCATGGCGGGCAGGACCGTCAACC
>JBMFPL010000101.1:0-10149 GCA_049969115.1 Bryobacteraceae bacterium
CGATTTTTCCCTCCAGCGTGGCGAACTTCATGCCGATGAGCATGTCCCGGGCGGTCCCGTAGAAGCGCCGGCGCGGGCCGCTGGAGTTGGAGGCCACGATGCCGCCGATCGTCGCGCCCGCGGCGAAAGGAGGATCGAAAGGCACCATCTGCCGACGCAAAGCCAGCAGCCGGCTGAACTCCGCGTATGAGATGCCCGCTTCCACGCTGACGGTGAGATCGTCGGGATCGTAGGCCACCACGCGGTTCAGGCGCCGGGTGCTGATGCAAACTTCGCCGGCGAGCGGGCCGCCCATCGCCTGTTTGGTTCCGGCGCCGCACAGTGCGATGCTGCGGCGGCTGGAGGCGGCCTCGCGCAAGGCTTCGGCCAGCTCGCGTGCGCTGGAAGGCTCCACCACCTGCATGGCGCGAAAGACTACTTTGACTTTTTGCCGAGTGCACTGTCAAATCCCACACAGCGCGCGGTTCGACTAAACTAACCTAACGGCTTATGCGCTACCGGGACCGGGCGGAAGCGGGACAGCGGCTGGCGGAACGGTTGCTCGACTACCGCGACAGGCCGGACGTGATCGTGCTTGGGCTGCCGCGGGGCGGCGTGGTGGTGGCCTGCGAGGTCGCGCGGCGGTTGCACGCGCCGCTGGACGTGTTCGTCGTCCGCAAACTGGGCGTTCCCGGCCAGGAAGAGCTGGCGATGGGCGCCATCGCCAGCGGCGGGGTACGCGTGCTGAATCGCGCCGTGGTTGACCTCTGGGGAATCCCGGCCAGCGTGATCGAAGAAGTCGCCGCGCGGGAACAGGCGGAGCTGGAACGGCGCGAGAAGGTATACCGCGGCGCCCGCCCTCCATTGGAGGTGAACGGTCGCGTGGTCATCCTGGTGGACGATGGGATTGCGACAGGGTCTACCATGCGCGCGGCCGTATCGGCCTTGCGCAAGCTGGGGCCGGCGCGCGTGATCGTAGCCGCGCCAGTGGCCGCCCCGCAGGCCTGCGAGCTGCTGGCCGAGGAAGCCGACGAGGTGGTGTGCGACTTCATGCCGGATCCGCTTTACTCCGTCGGGCTATGGTATGACGACTTCACGCAGAATACCGACGAGGAAATCCGCGAGTTGCTGGAACGGGCCTGGCAAAGGCCGCGGGCAGCGCCGGAGCACCAGTGATCTGGGTGGGGGGAGCATCTGGCCCCGGGCGCTGCGCCCAGTTGCTAGACTGGGAAAGGTGAGGAGGGCAGGCTGGGCATGCCTAAAGGTTACGTAACGATCAACGTGGAGCGCTGCAAGGGGTGCGGTTTTTGTGTCGAGTTCTGCCCGACCCACGTGCTGGCCATGTCTTCGGCATTCAACTCCAAAGGCTACCATCCGCCCCACGTGGTGAATCCTGACAAGTGCACGGGCTGCGATCTGTGCGGCATGTACTGCCCGGATTTCGCCATTTACGGGTGGAAGGCGCCGGAATCCAGGAACGGGGCTAAGTGCGATGCCGCACGCTGATCCCAAAGGCGTCCTCACCGGAGTTCATTTCATGGACGGCGACCACGCCGCCTGCGAGGGGGCTCTGGCGGCAGGCGCGCGCTTCGCCGCCGGCTACCCCATCACTCCTTCCACGGAGATTGTCGAGCGCTTCGCTGCCCGCATTCCCACGGTGGGTGGCGTGTTCATCCAGATGGAAGATGAGCTCGCTGCCTCCATCGCCATCGCGGGCGCCGTTTGGGCGGGGGCAAAAGCTTTCACCGTGACGTCCGGTCCCGGCTTCTCGCTCATGATGGAGCACATCGGTTTCGCCGCCATGACCGAAACCCCGTGCGTGTTTATGAACGTACAGCGCGGGGGACCTTCCACAGGCCTGCCCACGCTGCCTGCCCAAGCCGACATGATGCAGGCACGTTGGGGCTCACACGGTGACTACGAGGTCATCGCCCTCAGCCCCAACTCCCCGCAGGAGTGTTTCGACCTCGCCATCCGCGCCTTCAACTTGGCTGAGGAATTCCGTGTCCCCGTCATGTTGATGATGGACGAGGTGGTGGGGCACATGACCGAAAAGGTCGTCATCCCGCCCGCCGAGCAGATCGAGATCTACCCGCGCCGCTACACGAACCTGCCGCCCGGAGATTACAAGCCATTCGCGCCCGGCCACGATCTGGTGCCGGAGATGGTCCGCGCGGGCGAAGGCTACCGCATCCATGTGACTGGTTTGACGCATGACGAGCGCGGCTACCCCTCTATGACCGTGGCCGCGCAGGACCGGCTGGTCAAGCGGCTCAAGGCCAAGATCACGCGCGCCGCCGACCGGCTGGCTTACTTGGAAGCGGAAGGCATCGAAGGGGCCGACGTGGTGGTGGTTTCCTACGGCATCACCTCACGCGTGGCGCAGCGGGCGGTCGACCTGGCGCGCCAGCGGGGCGCCCGCGTGGGGCGCTTGCGGCTGATCACCGTCTGGCCTTTTCCCACCAGGCAACTGCGCGAGATCGCGCGTCACATCAAGGCTTTTGTCGTGCCCGAGCTGAACCTGGGACAGATTGCGCTGGAAGTGGAGCGCGCCGCTGCAGGGCAGGCCGAAACCGTCCACGTGCCCCATGCCGGCGGCGGCGTGCACGATCCCGAACAGATTCTGGACGCCATCATGGAGGTGCTGAAGTGAGCGCCGGAACCACAGACCCTGCCGGGCTGGCCCCGCGGCCGGAGGCCGAGCTCCCGCAGGAGGCTTGCGAATACAGTCCAGACAACCCGGTCGAGCAATTCCTCCGCACCGACCGGATGCCGCACATCTGGTGCCCGGGCTGCGGCATCGGGACGACGGTGAACTCGTTCGCGCGCGCCTTGCTAGCAGCCAAAGTAGACCCGGATCGCGTGGTCGTCGTCTCCGGCATAGGCTGCACGGGGCGCGTGGCGGGCTACCTGCGGCTGGACTCCTTCCACACCACTCACGGGCGCGCCATTCCGTTCGCGACGGGACTGAAGCTGGCCAACCCCAACCTCACGGTGGTCGTATATTCAGGCGACGGCGACCTTTTCGCCATCGGCGGCAACCACATCATCCACGCTGCGCGGCGCAACCTCGACCTGAAGGTGATCTGCGTCAATAACTTCGTCTACGGCATGACCGGCGGGCAAACCGCACCCACCACGCCCATGGGCGCCACCACCACCACCACGCCCTACGGCTGCTTCGAGCCCCCTTTCAACCTGCCCGCCTTGATGGACGCGGCGGGCGCCGTCTACGTGGCGCGCTGGACCAGTTATCACGTGCGCCAGCTCACTCGCGCCATGGTGGACATCTTTCGCAAGAAAGGCTTCTGCTTCATCGAGGTTCTGACCCCGTGCCCCACGCTCTTCCAGCGCAAGAACCGCATGGGCGAGGGGCTGGACGCCATGAAGCTTTACAGAGAGAGAAGCAAAGTCCGCCACGGCGCGCCCAGTTCGGAAGTCGGCATAACGATAGACGGCGACATCATCGTGGGCAAGTTCGTGGACCGCGAACGGCCCGAGTTCATGGACCTGATGCGCTCCCAGCTGGCGGAGCAACTCGGCGAGCGCTACGTGAGCGTGGAGCAACTGGCATGCAGTTGACCGAAATTCGCATCGCCGGTTTCGGCGGCCAGGGCGTGATGCTTTCCGCCCACATCATTGGCAAGGCCGCGGCCGTCTACCAGGGCGCTTACGCCACCATGACGCAGAGCTTCGGTCCGGAGGCCCGCGGCGGCGCGGCCAGCGCTCAGGTCATTCTCTCCGACCAGCCCATTCTCTACCCTTACGTGACCCGGCCTGACGTCCTCATCGCCATGTCGCAGGAAGCTTACGCGCGCTTCCTGCCCGAGCTCAAGCCCAACGGGCTGCTGCTGGTGGAAAGCGATCTGGTCCACGTCTCGGATTTGCCTGCGGGCATCCGGGCCCATTCGATCCCGGCCACGCGACTGGCCGAGGAACTGGGGCGGCGCATGGTGTTGAACGTGGTCATGGTTGGTTTCTTCGGGGCCATCACCGCTTTGCTCGAGCCCGATGCCCTGCGCAATGCGGTAATGGATTCGGTGCCGCCAGCCACGCGCGACCTAAACGTGCGCGCTTTCGAGAAGGGCTTCGAGTACGGGCTTAACGTCCTGCACGGGGAAAGGCCGCCGGCGGGCGAGCAACCCCCGCTGCCTCCGGAAGCCCACGATTGACCTAACCGGCGGCGCTCACGCGCCTCGCGAAAGGTACAATTTCCGGCTTCACCAAGCGTTGGAAGTCCGCGAAACGCATGTAGACGAGGTCGCGGTGCGTCCCCGCGTTGAAGGCGATCATCCCCTCCTCGGCGAGCTGCGCGTCCACATAGACCGGCAAGCCGAACAGGTTGCCCATGGGAGGCATCGCGCCCAGCTCGCAATCGGGGAACAGTTCGCCCAGCTCGGTCTCGGTGGCCAGGCGGAGCCGGGTAAGTCCCAGGGCTTTCCGCAACTGTTCCAGGTCCACCACGCAGTCGCCGCAGAGCACCGCCATACCATAGCCGTTCTCACCGAGAAACACGACAGTCTTGGCGACCTCGTGGGCGGGAATATGCTCGGCCACTGCCACTTCCCGCGCGGTGTAAGCGGTGGGATGCTGGGTGTGGCGGTACTCCACCCCGCTGGCGTTGAGCAACTCCTCGAGTTTCTTCAGTATCGCCATGGAAGCCTCCCTTCAGGGCGCCCCCGGGGCGTCCAAGCCGAATGTAACGCAATTCCGCGGAGGATTCAATGGCGAATCAAGAGGCAGCGCCCAGCCCGATGAAGGCGATGCCGATCAGAATCAGCAGCAGGCCGCCGCATTTCTCCCGCGTAAGGCGCTCGCCGAAGAACAGCCGAGACCAGGCCATGGTCCAGACGTAGCCGAGCGAGACCAGCGGGTAAAGGACGCTCAGCTCGCCCTGGCGCATTCCCAGCACAAAAAAGTAGGACGACAGCAAGAACAGGCCTATGCCCAGGGCGAGCTGGTAGTTGGTCAGGAGGCTCCTGAAGTCAAAGCGCAGCCGGTTAGCGCCGGACTTCAGGAAGACTGCCCCGAAGGATCCTACAAACGAAGCCACCAGCACCAGCAGCATGGAAGAAAGCGGCGTGGTCACGGCCTGGACCCCCTTCCCAGCACGCTCACTCCCACCACGATGGTGGCGACGCCAATGCCTTTGGTCAGATTGAACCTCTCGTGGAAAACCCAGACCGAAAGGCCGGCAACCCATACGTAGGTCAACGCGATGATGGGATACAGGATCGAGAGTTCCTCGTCACGAAGCGCCAGAACGAACAGGCCCGTCATCAAGCCATAAAGCGTGTAGCCGCAAAGCAGCAACGGGTTGGTGATCATGGCCACCGGGCTGGTCGCCTGGCCGAGCTGTACGGCGCCCAGTTTGATCAGTACCTGGCCGGCCGCGCCCAGCAAGGTGCAGATGACAGTGAGTCCCACCGACTGGCGGCGAATCAAGCGGATGCGCTTTTCCAAGCCACCTCCAAAAGTCATCATCATAGCGGATCGCCAGCGCAGCCAGCGGGTGCTCAGAGCGGTTTGCCCTTCAAGCTTGGAGGCTTGCGCGGGGCTTTGGGAACAGGAGGCTGTGCCGGCTCGGCAGGCGCGGGAGGTTCGGGCGGCTCCAGGAGAGGCGTTTCCGCCTCCTGGCACTGGCCCACCTGAATCAGAAAGCTGGCTACCGTTTGCCAGTTCGCAGCACGCCGCTCCAATCGGTAGGACCTGGTGGCCGTGTCGGCGCGCAGCCGCCAGTCGGGATTCGGCCGGCGTTCCCCTTTCCTCGGCGCAGGCTGACTGGTGATCTGCCGCAACATCCAGCTCTCGCCGCCGGTCTTCGTTTCATAGAGCTCGTAGCGGCCCGCTTCACCCTCTCCGAAGCGGTCGATCCACAACAGCCCGTTCCGGCGGTCCTCGAAATAGAAATGCTCGATCAGGCCAATTCTCGACTCCGACCAGACCGGGCGGCGCCGCCAGGTGCGTCCCCCGTCGCCGGTGATGAGCAAAAAGGGATCGCGTGGCAAGGCGTGCACAACGTACCCTGCGACCCAACCCACTTCGAAGTCGGCAAAACGGATCTGGTCGAGACCCGCGCTGCGAATCCGCTCGTAGGGCTCGTACCAGGTTTTGCCATCATCGTCGCTGGCCAGCAGGATGGAGGAAATGGTGGTGGTTTCCGTGTGCAGATTGCCCGTGAGGAAGATCTTGTGGCCGAGGCGCTCGAATTGGGCCAGCTCGAGATACACCGGGCAGGGATGTTCGGGCGGGCATGTCAGTGAGAGCGCGCGGATGTCATCTTCCGTGCAAGGATTGGGGATGCGCAGGGGCGCGCCGGTGTTGACGAGCAGCGCGGGGCGCGAAGCCTCCCCGATCTGCTCCACCTGCGCCACGAGCAAGCTGGCTGCCAGGGCCACCAGCCACCGCACGGCCAGCCTCCTTAGTGAAGCCAGCAATCCGCCCCCTGCTGGAGCAGGGCCGCAGCGGCGATCCCAGCCAGCACGGGCGGCAGCACCCCGGCAGCGCCACGTTGCCGCCATTCGGCATCAATGGCGTGGTAGGCGAGATAAAGGAAACTGCCGCCCGCCAGTCCCAAGGCCAGGCTCACCACCGATAGCCCCAGCCTGGCGCTCACCACCGACTCCAGGGCTGCCCCCAGCGGGGTTGCCGCCTCCACCACCACGCACCACGCCAAAGCGGCGCGGGGCGAACCCAAGGCCGCCTGCAAGATGATCCCGAGAGCCAGCCCTTCGGGGATTTTGTGCACTCCCACGCCCATCAGGACAGCGGAGGCCAGGGTATTACCGCTCCCGTAGCCGGATGCCGAAATGCCGATGCCGTCCAGGAAGGCGTGCAAGGAGGCCGCTACCACGAGGGGAAGGGCGAAGCCGTGGAGCGTCGCTGCACAGAGGCTATGGTCATGGGTGTGCGAGCAGGCCGGGCATACCGCGTAGACCCAGCGTCCAACCGCCCAGAGCAGGGCCAACCCCGTGGCCAGGAAAGCGAGCCCACCTCTGCAGCCCTGCTGGCGTAGCAGCTCGGGCAGGATCCCGAGCAGAGCGATCCCGGCCAAAAGTCCCGCGCTGAAAGGGATCAGCCGGCGGGCCCAATGGGGAGCGACGCTGAGCCGCAAGCCCGCCGCTGCGGCCAGCAACGCGATCAAGGCCGCCAGCCCGGCCGCGGGAATCTCCGCCAAATGGGCGATCAAGCTCAGCCTCCTTGCCCGGGACCGCCGTCAACTGGCAAGGCGAGCCCCGCCAGGCGACCGCTGGCCCACAGTGCCTCAGTCTTCCTCTTCTTCCTCCTTCTCGGCGCCCGCCTTGGCCGCCTTAGCCGCAGCTATGATCTTTTCGGCCTGCTGTTGCGGCACGAAGTCGTAGTGGCTGAGCTCCATGGTAAAGGAGGCCCGCCCCTGTGTCATCGAGATCAGATCCGTCTGGTAGGTGAGCATCTCGGCCATGGGCACCTGGGCGCGGATGATCTGCGTGCCGCCGCGGATTTCGGTGCCCGTGATGCGGCCGCGCCGCCCGTTCAGGTCTCCCATCAGATCGCCCGCGAACTCCACCGGCGCCTGGATTTCGACGTTCATGATGGGCTCGAGCAACGCCGGCTTGGCCTGCGCCATGGCCGCTTTGAACGCCTTGCGCGCCGCCAGCTTGAAGGAAAGCTCCGAGGAGTCCACTTCGTGATAGGAGCCGTCGTAGAGGATCACGCGGAAATCCACCACGGGATAGCCCGCGAGGTAGCCTTCCTCGGCTGCCTCGAGAATGCCCTTCTCCACGGCCGGGATGTACTGCTTGGGAATGGCGCCGCCGAAGATCTGGTTGACGAACTCGAACTTGGCGCCGCGCGGCAGCGGCTCCATGCGAATACGGCAATCGCCGAACTGCCCGTGGCCGCCGGTCTGCTTCTTGTGGCGGCCTTGCACGTCCGCGGTGCCGCGGATGGTCTCGCGGTAGGGAATCTTGGGTGCTTTCAGCGTGACATCCACGTTGTAGCGCTTCTTCAGCCGGCTGACGACCACTTCCACGTGCTGCTGCCCGCTGCCCGCCAGCAGGAACTCCTTGGTTTGCGGGTCACGGTAGAAGCGCAGCGAGGGATCCTCTTCCAGGATTCGCTGAATGGCTGCGCCCATGCGGTCCTCGTCCTGCCGCGAACGCGCCTCAATGGCGTAGGCGATGGAAGGCTCGGGCAGAACGACGGGCGGGTACTGGATCTGCGCCGCCTTGTCGCAGAGCGTGTCGCCGGTCAGCGTCTCCTTGAGCTTGGCCACGGCGCCGATGTCGCCGGCGTGCAGCTCAGTGACCGGGGTGATGGTCTTGCCCATCAAGCAGCCGATATGCGAGAGACGTTCGGTGGCGCCGGTGCGGGGGTTGAACAGGTTGACGTCGTTCCTGATGATGCCCGAGTAGACCTTGAAGTAACTCACGCGTCCGGCGTAGGGATCAGCCACGGTCTTGAAGACAAATGCCGAGGCCGGCTCGTCATCGGCGATGCGCCGCTGGACTTCCTGCTCACCGGACTTGCCGCGCACCAGGCCGCGCTCCACAGGCGCGGGGAAGAACTCGACCATGAAATCGAGGATGCGGTCGGTTCCTGCGTTGCGCAGCGCCGAGGCGCACAGGATGGGAAACAGCCGGCGCTGCTTGACCGCCTCGCGGAGCCCTTCCAGCAAGTGCTCGGGCGATAGCGTACCCTGCTCGAAGTACTCCTCCATCAGGGCATCGTTGCCCTCGGCCACCATCTCGACCAAGGCTTCGCGAGCCTTGGCCGCGGCGTCGGCCAGATCGGTGGGGATCTCCGCGGGCTTGCCCTTGCCGTCGGCGTCGGGTTCGTAGACCCAGGCCTTCATGCCGATCAGGTCCACCACGCCGCGAAAATCACGCTCCTGGCCGAGCGGGATCTGGACGGGCACGGCAGTGCGGCCGAAGTTGGCGTGAATGCTCTCCACCGCCCTCTCGAAGCTGGAGTTCTCGCGGTCCAGCTTGTTGACCACCAGGGCCACGGGAAGGTTGTGATGCGCGGCGTACTCCCAGACCTTTTCGGTGACGACCTCTACGCCGGCGATCCCGTCCACTAGCACCAGCGCGGAGTCCGCCGCCACCAGGCACAGGCGGGTGTCGTTCAAGAACGTGTTGAAGCCGGGCGTGTCGAGCAGATTGATCTTGGTCTTGTTCCACTCGACGTAGGCCAGCGCGGTGGAAATGGTCACTTTGCGCTGGATTTCCTCGTCGTCGAAATCGGTGATGGTGTTGCCCTCGTCCACGCGGGTCAGGCGGTTGGTCGCCCCCACCGCGTAAAGCATGCCTGCCACTAGCGTGGTCTTGCCGCTGTGGCCGTGGCCGATCAGCGCCACATTCCGGATATCTTTTCCTTCGTAAACCTTCACACCCATCTCCTGGAAACGAGACCCTCCGCGAGATCCTGGACGCCGGGACCCCCGCCGGGGAGGTCATGAGGCGCCCGCCGCCTCAAGGCCCGGCGGTGGTGCTGCGCGCCGGCGAGGTCTCGTCGGGGTCCATCCCTTCGAAGCTCTCTGGGGGATTGTAATACAGGATCCGGCCGCAGCTCTCGCAAAACATCACCTGCTCGCCCCGGCGCAGATCCTGGAAAAACTGCAACCGCAGGACGACGTGGCAGGCGGTGCAGCGCCCGTCGACCACCTCGGCCACCGCCAGTCCCTTCCTGAGTTTGCGGATCCGCTCGTACGCCTTGTACAGCGAAGGGGGAAGGGAGGCCGCGGCCTTCTGGCGTTCTCTGGTCAGCTCCTCCAAAAGCTTGCGATCTTGCTCGGACTGCCGCCTCGCCCGCTCCTTTTCCTGCTCCACCTGCTTGCGTTCCTGAGCCAGCGCAGCCTGGGCCGCTTTCAAATTCTGTTCGAGCCGCTCGGACTCCGCCATGAGCTCGAGAATCCGGTCCTCCAGTTGCCGGATCCGGTTTTCCACGAACCCGATCTCGTGCTGGAACGCCCAGAGTTGCTCGTTGGTTTTGGCCTGCATGGTCTGGTCTTTCAGGCGCGCCAGCTTCTGCTCCTCGGACTGGACCTCGAGCTCCAGATGCCGCCGGTCACGCTGGTTGGCCTGCAAGGCGGCGCGGTCGGCCTCCACCTTGCGGACGTGGGTCTCCAGCGTCTTTTCGATCTCGGCGATGTGTTTAGGCAGTGCGACGATCTCCCGCCGCAGCTCTTCG
>JBMFPL010000102.1:0-9912 GCA_049969115.1 Bryobacteraceae bacterium
CGCGTCGAGCTTGCGCAGGTTGAAATTGGCCACCGAGTGGAAGAACCACGCCTGCGGGTAGTCGTAGGGATCGAGCTTGAGCAACCTGTCGGTGATGTCGGCCACTTCCTGCCAGTTGCGCTCTTGCGCGGAAAGCAGGGCCAGTTGAAGATAAGGCTTCATGAATCTGGCATCGGCTTCGAGCGCCTTGCCATAGGCTTCCCGCGCCTTCTCCTTGCTGTTCTGCTGCTGGTGGACGCGCCCCAGCTCGTACCAGGCGACGGCGTATTGCGGGTAAAGGGTGACGGCCTTTTCCAGGTGCGCGCGCGCTTCGTCGAGCTTCTTTTTCCTGATCGCCTCGAGTCCCTTCTCGTACGCCTTGCGCGCGTCCTTCGGGGCGGCCAGCGTGGTGGCGCTGATCACTGTACCTTCGACCTTGCCCAGCCGGCGCAGCACGATGGTGCCCACATCAGGGTTATCCATGAGCCGGCGGCCGGCCAGCGACACCACGTCCGAGCGGTAGCCCGGCAGGACCGCGCGCAGCTCACAGCCGATCAGATCGCGCTCGCTGATGGTGCGGGTCTGGCCGAAGCCCGCGCCCGGCGAGCGCCTGGTGGGATCGCCGAAGGAGTCCGCGGCTGTGTTCACGCTGGCATCAGCGATCAGGTTCGTGTTCTGGCCGAGCTGGAAGCTGAACCGGCCCTTGGAGTCCGTGTATGCCTCCGGGCGCGGCTGGCCGTTGCAGACCCGCTCGATGATCACTGGCTCGGGAGGCGGTGTCCCATCCTCGAGCATCACGCGCCCGGAAAGGAAAATGGGCCGCTGGATCTCGGGGAAGGGCTGCTGCTGGCGGAAGTCAGGTTCGCGCTGCGGCTCGCGCGGGCTGGGGATGGGGGTGGGCGTGGGAATCGTAGGCGTTCGGCCGCCCGGTTCCGGGCTCGGCGTGGGCGAAGGTTGCGGGGCTTGCGGCGGCGGCGCAGGCTGTTGCTGCTGCTGAGCCAACAGCGGGGCACAACAGATCAGGCTGGCCACCACCAGCGGGAAAAAGCGCGCTGGGTGGTGCGGCATGGCACCCCTCCCGTGGAGAAAAATGTCTACCCCATTATGGCACAAGGTCCCCTGAGGGGCGGCGAGGCAGTGTTCACGACGGCGAGGTCGCTTTAACAGGTTCCGCCCACAAATTCCAGAAACGTTTTGGCGACCAACGGCGCATCGTAGCGGCGCACCGTCTGGAATCCTGCCTGGACGAGCCTTTGCCGCAGCTCCGTGTCAGCGTGCAACTTTTCCAGTGCGTCAGCCAGCGCCACGGGGTTGTCCGGCTCCACGAGCACGCCCTGGGGCACGACTTCCGGCGCGGCCGCTGCGCGGGCCGCCACGATCGGTTTGCCCGCAGCCATCGCTTCCAGAAAGACGATACCGAAACCCTCCTGCACGCTCGGCAGGCAGAAGACGTCCGCGCGATTGTACTCGCGCGCCAACTCGTCCTGGGAGAGATCGCCGAGCCAGCGCACGGTTTGCCCCAAATCGAGACGGCGCGCCAGCCGGCGCAGCACGGGCGCCTGCGGACCGCCACCCACGATGCGGACTTCGAGGGCCGGGATCCGCGCGCGGAGCAAAGATGCCGCGCGCAGCAGGACATCGAGCCGCTTGCGCGGATAGAAGCGGCAGACGCTGAGCACGGTGAAGCGGGCGGGATCGGGTGCCGCCGGATTGCGCGCGAACAGCTCGCGCCAGCCGGCGAGGTCAATCAGTTCGGGAACGATGGCCGGATCGCGCGGCAGATGGTAAAGCGCCCGCAGGCGCGAGGCGGCGTAATGGCTGGTAGTCACCACGAGGTCAGCGCGGCGAACGTGACGCGCCTCGCAGACAGCTTGAAGGGCCATGCTGGCGCGCGTCCAACCGCGCTCGAACTGCATCTCGTCGGCGATCACGCCCTTGATCGAGGCGATATGCGGCCGTCCCGTACGGCCGGCGATCCGGTAGCCGTCCATGTCGAAGCCGACGATCAGGTCGGCTTCGAAGCGCCCAAACCAGCGCAACTGCTCGTTGAACAGCAGGCGGCGGAAGGTGAGCACGGGGAATGCGAAGCGCGGGGTGACCATACGAACCTCGACGCCCAGATTTTGGAGCGCGCGCGCCAGAGTGTAGATTCCCGCGAAGGTTCCGCTGCCGCGTGTGATCTCGAGCGGGGTGGCGGTGACGAAAGCGAGCCGCACCTAAGGTACGCGGAGCAACAGCAAGCCGCGCTGGCGGCCTTCGCCGTCGTAAGCGACGGCGGTGACGGCGTTCGTGTTGGCGCTGGCGTGTTGAAGCACCGGCGTTCCCGGTTGAGCCGCTGGGATCTGGCCGGGCTGCTGGGCGCCAGGCTGACCGGGTTGCGGCATCCCCGGCTGCCCCTGACCCGGTTGCTGGCCGCCGGGTTGCCCCGGCTGTGGCGTTGGGGGCTGCCCCTGACCGGGTTGCTGGCCGCCCGGTTGCGTCGCCGCCGCGCGCACCACGTTGCCCACCCAGGCGATGCCTTCCGGATTCCGCGCAAAGTTGAGATCGCCCGTGGTCAGATCGTAGATCAGGTACTCCGAGCCCGCACCTCCCGTTTTGATGCCCCGAGCCACGAGCTTCCGGGTAGCCTGGAAGACCCCAACCAGGCTGACTTGCGCGAAGCCTTCTGGCGTGGGCAGCAAGCGGGCCTCAGCGTTTGCCAGATCGAAGTAAACGAAGCCCGCGTCCCCCGCCGCCCGGTTCGCACCCACGGCCAGGATGGCGTTGAGCGCGGGCAACGGCGTCAGGTTGGTGAAGCTGGTCACCCCGCCAGGCAGATCCAGCCGGAAGGCGGCCCCGGTAACGCCGTCCAGGACGAAAAGCGTGTCGGCCAGGTTGCGGCGCGAAGGATCGGTGTTGACGCCATAGATGAAGTCGTTGACGTCACCCGAGGCCGCGCCGGTATTGAGCTGTCCCTGGCCAGGCAGCGGCGCCGCGGACAGTCGCCCTTCCTCCAAATCGAGCAGCACGAACCCGGTGGCCGGACAGGGATCTTTGACCTCGGATTCCGGCGCGTTGGAAGCAGGCACGACAAGCCGGCGCGACAGCTCCAGGTTGAACAGCGGCAGCGTGGGCGTGCAGGCCGCGGCGAACCAGGACTCGGGGAATGCGAGCACTTCGGGGCTTTCGCGTTCCTTGGAGAAGCGGATCATGGCGTGGTCGGAATTGTCCGTGCGCCGGGACAAAACGTAGAGGGACTGTTTCGCCTGGTCGAGGTAGGCGACAACCCGTCGCAGTTGCGCGGCGGCGGCAGTCTGTGGGCGGGGCGGGGCAACCAACGGGACCCACCCTTCGGGGAAGTCCCGGCTGCCTTGCGGGTTGCCCTCGCGATCCACGATCACGAGGCGGGCGCGCGTGGGATGGTCGGCATCGTCGGCCACCACAGCGGCGAACAGTTGCTGGGGCAAGGCGGTGACAGCCAGGGTGTGGGGCAGCTCGTCCGCGCGAACCGAGGGTGCGCGCACGACCGTGGCCGTGCCCTGGGCGGGCGGGGGCTCGCGAACCTCGCCCGTGTCTCCGTCAATCAACAGAGTGCGGGGAGGAGTCCCGGGTAGCACGGCGGCAAAATTTCCCCCGTCCGCCGCCACCAGGGTCGCCGCCTTCTCGGGCAGGTCGGCCACCAGGGGATCTTCCTTGGTTGCGTCAAAGATGATGACTTTGGAGCTGAGGCCGCTCGATGCATCGTTTTGGGGTGGTCCGACCAGCGCGGCCAGCCGCGGGCTGTCGCTTGACGGAGTAACGGGCGTGCGCGCGTTGGGCGTTGCGGTCAGACAGGTCTCGATGGGGCGGGCGCGCTGGTCCAGGAAATCAAACAGGTAGCTGGGATAGCAGCCATCCTCGCCGCGGGCGGCGCTGGCGATCGCGAAAAACGGCGCCAGGCCGGGCGAAACCAGGCTGGTGAACGCTGGCGCCTGCGGGGCCTCCAGCAATCGGAGCTCGGGCCCCGGCGCTTTGCCCACAGTCACTGGTGGTGCGGCGTGTGTGCCCACTTGCAGCAACAGCACGTCGCCGGGCCGGGTGCCGGGCGGGAGTTCGACGGCAACATCGAACTCGCCCACTCGCTCGGTGGAAAGCGTGGCCCGTACCCTCGCTGGCAGGCCGCCAACGAAGGCCCGAACGGTATCGCGCGGGCGGGCCGTGGGATCGGCGGGACCCGTTTCGCCATCGCCGACGGCGGGCTGCGTCAGTCCCAGACCCGTGGCCAGCGTGCGCAAGAGGTTGCCTGACACGATCCCGGCCACTTCCCCGTAGCCGAGCCCGTTGGCAGTGCGCAGCGCGGGTTCCACGCGGTTAACCACTACCCGGGCGGACCGGCTCTCTCGCTGGCCGCGGCGCACGATCACCGTGGCCAGTCCAGGCGCGGTATCCCACGGCACCTGCACCAGAATGCGATCGGGCCGCGCCGAGAAAATCGGCGCGGGTTTCCCGTTGATCAACACCTCGATCGGGGGATCACCCAGACGAACCGGCAATGGCGTGCCTTCGGCCCGGACCCCGTCCGCAGGGCCGAGGTTGAAACCCTCGATACGCAGGATCGATCCCGGCGCTACCGCCGAGGGCGCCGGCCGTAAACTCACCGCGTTGAGTACTCCCCGAGGATTCACCACCGGGCGGTTGGGGGCCTGAGCCAAGGCCGGAATCGCGGGCGCGACCGTCAGGCAGACCAGCACCACCGGGAGCCGCATACAAATTCCAGAACCCACCATATTAAACTGAGTTGCGGGATCCAACCGTGCTCCAGCGCTCCGTATCATTTCTGTGTTTCGTTCTGGCCGCCGCGAACCTCGCTGCCCAGCCCCTGCGGGTGAGCGTCTACGTTACTGCGGGCGGCGTCGAGACATACCTGGGCAGCGAGGAAGGCCGGCGCAAGGCCGTCGAGATGCTCCGCCCGCTGCGGGTTTCCCGGCTGTTTCTCGAGGGCCGGCGCGGCGACGAGTGCGTCGCCCCTGACAGGCTCCGGGCCATCGCGGACTGGTTGCGCCGCGAGGGCTTCGAGGTTTCTGGAGGCATCGCCACCGTGCCCGGGCGCAACTTCGGCGTCCGCCAGAACGGCGGCTTGAACTGGCTGAATTTCCAGTCGGAAAAAACGCAGCGCGATATCGCCGCCTTCTTCCGCGAGAATGCGCCGCTGTTCGACGAGCTCATCGTGGACGACTTCTACTGCACGGCCGACACTTCGCCCGAATCCCAGCAGGCGCGTGCGGAAAGGAGCTGGGCGGACTACCGGCAGGACCTGATGGTATCCTTGGTCGAACCCATGATGCTTACGCCGGCGCGGTCGGCCCATCCCGGCGTGCGCGTGATCGTCAAATACCCGCAATGGTACGACCGCTTCCACCTTTTCGGCTACAACCCGCGGCGGCTGTCGCCTTACTTTGACGCGGTGTGGGTAGGGACCGAGGTCCGGAATCCCGAAACCCAGCGTATGGGTTACGTGCAGCCTACCCAGGGTTACATCAATTTCCGCTGGATCCGCGCGGTGGCCGGCGAAAAAGTCCGCGGGGCATGGTTCGATCACATCGAATGCACTGCCCAGAATTTTTTGGACCAGGCCTACCAGAGCGTACTCGCGGGCGCGCGGGAAATCACGCTGTTTCATCTCGGTGACTTGATCGAGGGCCACCCCGGCGATGCCCTGCTGGGCTCACGCATGACAGAGTTGCAAGAGCTGGCGACGAAAATCCTGGGGCGCGAGCCGCGCGGCGTCGCCTTTTACAAGCCGGCGGGCAGCGATGCTGAGGAGAACATGTACCTGATGGACTACGTCACCATGCTAGGCATCCCAGTGGTTCCGGTGGCCGACTACCCGGCGCGCTCGCGTGTCGCGATGCTGGGCGTGCAGGCGGCGGCGGATCCGAGGCTGGCCGAAAGAGTCCGCAAGCACGTCAGTGAGGGCGCCAGCGTGGTGCTCACGCCGGCCTTGGCCCGCCGCGTGCGCGCACTGGCCGAGATGGCCGGGGTGCGCACCACGCGGGAGCCTCAGCCCGCGCGCGTGGCCGTGGTGCACTTCGGCGGCGGTTCCGTGCCGCTGCCTGCCTCCATCGAAGTGGAGGGGGGACTCCAGGTGGCGGGCGCGACCGTGCTGATGAGCGCCACCGGGCCGGGCGGGCGCGTGCCCCTCCTCACGCGCCAGGGCCGCGTGCTGGTCTGGAACATACGGACCTTCAGCGAAGAGGACTTCCAACAGACGGGGGAGCGGCTGCTGCCGCCGAAACCGCTGGGCTGGGTCCGGTTGCCTGAGCGCGTGGCCAACCAACTCCGGCGGCATGTCCTGGCGCCGCTCGAGCTGCGCGTGGAAGGGCCCGCGCGCGTGGCCTTATACGATTTCGACGGGCTGCGCTGTGTTTACAATTTTCGCGACGAAGCTGCCAGCCTGCGCGTGAACGACAAGACGTGGAAAGCCGGCGCCAACCGCCTTTACTGCACCGAAGATTTATAATCGAAAGTAACTCCCGCGGATGGTTCCTGCGCGACAAACCAAGGGGCCGGCTTCTGCTGTCGCCGAAGCCGTCCAGAGCCCGCTGCGGCTGGTGCTGCTTCTTGCGCTGGGCCACTTCCTGGTGGATGTGTATTCGGGCGCGCTCGGCGCGCTGCAACCGTGGTTGGTGGAACGCTATCAGCTGAGCATGACGCAGGCGGGCTTTCTTGGAGGGTTGTTGGTTTTCTCTTCCTCGGTGATGCAGCCGCTGTATGGCTTCTTTTCCGACCGCTTGCGCCGGCCTGTGTTTGCTGCTCTGGGACCGCTGGTGGCGGCGGCGTTCATCTCCGCGCTGGGCCTCGCGCCCGACTACTGGTGGCTGCTCGCCATGGTGTGTTTGGGCGGGGCGGGGATAGCGGCTTTCCATCCCCAGGCTTCCTCGATGGCCACGGCAGGAATCGAGGGCCGGCGCGGGCGAGTGATGGCCATTTTCGTCAGCTCGGGGACGCTCGGCTTCGGTCTGGGTCCCACCTATTTCTCCACTATCGTCTCGGCCTTCGGGTTACGGAATTCGTGGGTGGCGGCGCTGCCGGGAATCGCGGCTTCGCCGCTGCTGCTCCGCGCGCTGCCCCGTCGCACGGGCGCCGGGAGCGGATCCTCGGAACGCCCGCAGTTGCGCGCCCTGGCCTCGGTCTGGAAGCCGCTCGGGATCCTTTACCTGCTGGTGTTCCTGCGCTCGGCGGTCCAGATCACTTACGGCCAGTTACTCCCCTTGTATCTTTATCGCGAGCGAGGTTACTCGATGAGGGCGGCAAGTTACACGCTCACGGCCTATTTGTTGTTCGGCGCGCTGGGCGGGTTCGTAGGCGGGCACCTGGCGGACCGGCTGGGGGGCCGCCGGGTCATCTTGTTCTCCATGGCCGGCTCCGTGCCCTTGCTGGCCCTGTTTTACCTCACCGAGGGCCCCGTCGCCATCGCCGGGCTGCTGCTGGGCGGCCTGGTCCTGCTGTTCACCATTCCCGTCAACGTGGTCATGGCGCAGGAGCTGATCCCTTCGCAAGCCGGCACCGTCTCGGCCCTGATGATGGGGTTCGCCTGGGGCCTGTCGGGCATGGTTTTCATTCCCTTGACGGGCGTGCTGGCCGATCGGTTCTCGATGCACGCCGCGCTTGCGGCCTGGACCGTTTTCCCTTTGCTCGGCTTTCTGCTGGCTTTGAGGTTGCCGGAATGAAGCGCGCGGTCTGTTTGCTGAGCGGTGGGTTGGATTCGGCCACCTGCCTTGCCTTGGCTCGCCGCCAGGGCTACCAGTGCTATGCGCTGACCTTCGATTACGGCCAGCGTCACCGCTTCGAGATCCAGGCGGCGCGGCGCCTGGCGCAAGCGCTGGGCGCGGCCGGGCACCTGGTATTGCGGGTGGATCTGGCGGCGATCGGGGGTTCCGCGCTCACGGCAGAGCTGCCGGTACCCAAGCACCGCGGCGCGAGCGAAATCGGTGCAAGCATCCCCGTCACTTACGTTCCCGCGCGCAACACGATCTTTCTGGCCTGCGCGCTGGGCTGGGCGGAGACGCTGGAAACCGGCGACATTTTTATCGGCGTCAACGCCATTGATTACTCGGGTTACCCCGACTGTCGCCCCGAGTATATCGAGGCCTTCGAGCGCATGGCCAATCTGGCCGTTAAAGCGGCCGTCGAGGGACGCATCCGCGTGAAGATTCACACGCCGCTGATCGGCCTGAGCAAGGCTGGCATCGTGCGGCTGGCCCTCGAGCTAGGGGTGGATCCCGCGCTCACGCATTCCTGCTACGATCCCGGCGAAGACGGGCGGCCCTGCGGCGCTTGCGACGCGTGCCTGTTGCGCCGCAAGGGCTTCCAGGAGGCGGGCGTGCCCGACCCGCTGGAGGCCCGCCGTGAAGATCGCTGAAATCTTCTATTCGATTCAGGGCGAGGGGATCTTGCTGGGCACGCCATCCGTCTTCATTCGCGTCTCCGGGTGCAACCTGCGCTGCGTGTGGTGCGACACGCCCTACGCTTCCTGGGCGCCCGAAGGCGAGGACTGGCCCCTGGACCGCATTCTGGCGGAGGTGCGGCGGTATCCCGCGCGCCACGTGGTCGTTACCGGGGGCGAACCGATGATCATGCCCGGCATGGTCGAGCTAACCCGCGAACTGGCGCGCGAGCGCCGGCACATCACCATCGAGACGGCGGGCACCGCCTACCAGCCCGTGTCCTGTGATCTAATGAGCATCAGCCCGAAACTGGCCAACTCTACGCCGCGCGACCGCGCGGGCGGCCGCTGGGCGATGCAGCACGAGCGGCTGCGCATCCAGCCCAATGTGCTCCGGCGGCTCATGAGGGAATACGACTACCAGCTCAAGTTCGTCGTGGCTTCGCCCGAAGATGTGGAGGAGATCCGCTCGCTGGTGAGCCTGCTCCAGGCCGACCCGGCGCGGGTTCTGCTGATGCCGGAAGGCGTCGAAGCCGAACTGTTGCGCGGGCGCGCGCGCTGGATCGTGGAAATCTGCAAGCAGGAAGGCTTCCGCTACACACCGCGGCTGCAAATCGAGATTTGGGGTGGGCAGCGCGGGGTCTGAGGTGCCCGGCCGGTGCGCTTGAAGGGCTTGCGGCTGTCGTTCGTTCGGGCGGTGTTGCAGGCAATTCCCAGCCCGCGCGCTCCTGGGCTCGCCTTCCAATTCATTGACGGGCAAGGAGATTTCATCTCGTGGGGCAACCGGCAACCGGATGGCCTGCCCGCGCCCGATGCTACCATGGCGCCGGCTATGAAGAAAAGAGATTTGGCGGCCCGGCTGGCCCGCCAGTCCGGGGTTTCGGAGGCAGACGCGGCCGACCGGCTCGACCGGCTGGTGCACGACATCCTTCGGCGGCTGCGGCAGGGCAAGCCGGTCTCCCTGCCCGGGCTGGGAACCCTGCTGCCCGGCGCCAGGCCCACTTTTCGATTCGAGGATGAGCCGGGCAAGCGGGCCCGCAAAAAGTAAGCGAGCAAGTTCATGCAAGCCGAGATTCAGCAAGTGGCCCGGCTGGTGCGGCGCTGCCTGGAACGCGGCGCACGCGTCGAAATCGAGGGACTGGGAGTTTTTCGGCCGCAAGGCAAGGGTAGGTTCTCTTTCCAACCCGCCACCCGGCCCAAGGTCTTCCTGGCTTACGTGCAGGAAGACGCGGCTTTTGCCGAGCGGCTCTACGGCGAGCTGCGGCGTGCGGGTTTCGACCCCTGGATGGATCGCAAGAAACTCCTGGCCGGGCAGAACTGGCCGCGATCCATCGAGCAGGCCATCGAGGTGGCCGATTTTTTCATTGCCTGTTTTTCGCGCCGCGCCATCGGCAAGCGCGGCTGCTTCCAGGCTGAGTTGCGCTACGCGCTGGATTGCGCGCGCCGCGTTCCCCTCGATCAGACTTACTTGATCCCCGTGCGCCTGGAGGAATGCCGCGTGCCGACCAGGATCCGCAACAAGATCCAAT
>JBMFPL010000103.1:0-4563 GCA_049969115.1 Bryobacteraceae bacterium
CTCGCGCCCGCTTCCAGGGAGCAGGCGGCGTGCCGAACACCTCCCCTGCGCGGAGGTATTTCAGGGTGTCCATGCGCACCAGCACCGGCAGGTCGGTCCAGCGCCGCAGGTACTCGGTATCGTAGAGCTTCTCGCGCAGGATCACGTGGGCGAGGCCGAGAGCCAAGGCGGGTGTGGTGCCCGGCCGGACCACCACGGCCAAGTCCGCCTTGGAGGCGGTGGCCGAGTACTCGCAGGCGATCACCACAACGCGCACTCCCTTGAGTCGCGCCTCGGTGAGCCAGTGGGCGTCGGGCATTTTGGTGGTGATCCAGTTCATGCCCCAGACCACGACGGTACGCGCATGCTCGACGGCGGAGAGGTCGAACTCGACGGTTTGCTGCCCTGTGACCATGGGGTGCCCGGGGGGCAGGTCGGTGTGCCAGGAGTAGTTATCGAAGCCGCGTCCGCCCAAGGCATGGTCGCGGCCGACCTTGCGGATGTGCGCGTCGAGCAGGGCCATGGAATTGGCCATGCGATAAAGCCCGAAGACACGGGTCAGACCGAGCAGCGGCATCCCGCCACGGAACTTCAGCGTCTGCGTGCCGGCGCCCTGGGTGGCTTCGATCGTGACCTCGTCGTAGTGTTGGGCGCGGAGCCGCTGCTTACCCTCCTCGCCACTGTAAGTCCGGGCGATGTTGTGCAGGGCAGCGGCCACCATCCGGGCGGCCTCCTGGTGGGGAACACGCACCCACTCGTCGCGCCCGCGCTGGAAGTATTTGCGCGGCGGCAGGCCGTCTTTTTCCCGTGGGAAGCCTTCCTCGCACCAGCGCTTGAATCCTGCGCGCACCATCGCCTGGTTGATGCGCCGGTCCCCGTAGAAGCGGCGGGTGAGCGCAAGGCCTTTCTGGCAGACCCGGGGATCCCAGCGATGACTGGCGCGATTGCCGTCCAGATCGGTGGCCTCGCCGTAGCGCATGGTGGGGCCGATGCGCGTGATCACGCCATGGCGGACGTAGGCGTACAGAAGGCAATTGTGCGTGTCGTTCGGCGCGCACAGGAAGGTAAAGCGCGAATCGTATCGCCACAGGTCGCGGTAGACCCGCTCCCATCCCCGCTGCGGGTAGACCGCCAGCGGGTTGGCGGGCGAGTCCAGTCCCCATGCCTGCCGGACGGAGGCGACAAAGCCGGACAGTCCGGCTGCGGCCATCATGGCGAGAAAATCGCGCCGCGCGAATTCGTCGTTCATGGCATGCTCCTTCTGTCCCCCGGATTTGCGGTTGCAGCCACCGGGCTCGGGCGCGCCGCCGGTTGCCAGCTTCTCAGGAACGCCACCACCGAGAAGATCTCGTCCTCATCGAGCGCCCGGTAGGCGGGCGAGGGTTGTGAAAACGCAGGCATGCCGGTTCCTCGGCGGCCCCGGCGTATGGTTTGCACGAGGAAGCTGTCGGTGGCGGTCTCGAGCAGGACCGGGTTATTCAGGGCTGGTCCCTCGCCTCCCTGTCCGCGGTCACCGTGGCAGCCGGCGCATACGGCCGCGTACAATCGCCGCCCCTCACTCATGTTGCCCTGAACCCAGCGCGCAGGCCTGCCGTCGGGTTGAAATGCTACGCCTCCCAGTTGGCGCAGGTAAGCCACCACGGTCTGGATTTCCTGCGCTCGGAGGCCGCCCGCAATCTGACCCCAGGCGGGCATGCGGCGTCCCGGCCGGCCGCGCTCCACAGTGGCCCGCAAGAACTCGTCCGGGACCAGGGCCAGCAAATCGGGGTGAGCGACCGCAGGGAAGGCCGACATGCCGGGGGATCGCACTCCTTGCCCGTGCGAACCGTGACAGCCGGCGCAGAAGGCGCTGTATAGTGTCGCCCCATCCTGCGCGAACTCGCGCTCGCCCATCCAGCTTGTGCGGACGCGGTCGCGCGGGGTCAGCGAGGCGGGCAGATCGCGCCGGCGCAGGGAGAGCGTGTACAGGGTGAGCAGCTCGGTCTCGCGCTCGGAGAGCCTCACGGCAGGCATCTGGGAATTCTCCACCAACGCCGAAGGTGAGCGGAAGTGCTCGATCAGCCAGTTCACCAGGCGAGGTGCTCCGTGGGGAGCGTCGAATGCCAGTCGGCCCGGATCTTTGAGGCCCGCCTGGGAGAGGTCGGGTCCTTCGTCGCCGCCGACGCCGCTTACTTTATGACAGCCCAGGCAGCCCGCCGAATAAAACAGCGCCTGCCCCTCGACCAGCCGGGGCGCCCCCATGCGAGTATCCAGGTACAGTTGCAGCCGCCGGAGATCTTCCTGGGAGATCTCGCGGAAGGTTTTCCATGCGCCGCCGGCCGCCTCACGAGCTTGGACCAGGTGCTTGGGATACCACTGCCGGTCGTAGCCTTTCAGCGCGACCTGGGATAGATCGGGTCCTTCCTGGCCGAAACCGTCCGGGCGCAGAGTCCCGCCGCGCCCGTCCATGCGATGGCAAGCCAGGCAGTCAAGGCGTTCGAAGGTGAGTCGCGCCTCGGCAAGCGCCTGCGCTTGAGGAACGCCAGGCAGGCTGTGGCAGGTTCCACAGCCCGCCTCCGAGAACCACACAGGCAGCATCGGTTCGGGCCAGAAGGGAACATCCCCGTGTGCGTCCGCTTGGTCTGTGGCCTGCCCCTGACCGCCGTAACAGATGGTGCAGCCGAACTCGCCTGGATCGTAAGGTAGCGGCGAATGAGGCGCCAGCACGCGTTCGCTGGCCAACGGAGTTTCGCCCGGGGCTGAGCGCAGATGGCAGCTCACGCAACGGTCGGCGCGGCCCAAGCCGGGGTTGACGATCTGTCGGAGTTGCACAGCGAGCGGCCCTTCGGCACTGAGCGCGCGACGCTGGATGCGGCGCCATTCCCGCAGCCAGTGCTCCCGCACGATGGCTGCCATGAGCAGCCCGAGCACCCCCAAGCTCGAAACCAGCAGCAGGTACTTGTTCCGCGCCATTAGCTTTCAATGCCGGGGCCAATCCGCAGGCGACCAATAGAAGACCCAGTTGGGGCCGCGGAAGAAAGTGCCGATGACGGTGGTGACCAGAAAACCGCACAGAAAACAAGTGAACACAGCCACCGCGCCGGCACGTACCGAGTTATAGCGGCGCAGGATCCACAACGAGAACCAGGCGTAGAGGAGCGTCAGCACCGTGCCCGGGTTGATGAGCGTCACCCATAGCTGGGGAGCTTTGGGGAACCATTCGCGGATCCAACCGAAACGGATGGCGAAAGCTTCCACCGCGAGCACCGCAGCCAGTCCGAACGCGGCGTAAAGGCCCACTAACTTTGTACCGCCCGGTCCCGCGAACCACTCTGCCGTGCCCTCTTCCTCACGATCGAGGTAGGGGATGAGTCCGAGACCCACCAAGGCTAACAGAGGGATGCCGAGACCGCCCATGAAAGCTGAGAAGGAGACCAGCTCTTGGATTCCGAGGAAGTACCAAGGCGCTTTGGCGGGATTTTCAGGCACCAGGGGATTGGCGAGTTCTTTGAGGGGCGCATCCCAGAGAAGAGACAAGGCCAGGCAGAGAAAGACGACCAGCATCAACACGGCCAGCTCGGCGTAAAAGAGGTGGGGCATAGAGGGCAACGTGTTCTCGGGCCCCGATCCGACCGCCGGCGTACGTCCACGCACGATGGCTACGACCTGATAGGTTTTCTGCGGTGCTTCTGTGAAGACGGGATAGGTGTTGCCCGGCATGGGGCCCAGACGCTGGTCGGCGTTGCGCGGGCGGGCCAGGCCGCCGTCCTTGCGCACGCGCCAGAAATGGACCGCCAGCAGCGCCGCCATGGCCAGGGGCAGGATCATCACGTGCAGCAGATAGAAGCGAATCAGAGCCTCGGCCCCCACCGTCTCGGCACCCAGCAGCAGCAGGCGTTGGAAGCCGCCGGGATCGAACCATTCGGTAATGCCCAGGGAGTCGGTGATCTCGCGCGGGGACTGGGCGATGTTGGTGCCAATGGTGATGGCCCAGTAGGCAAGTTGGTCCCAAGGCAGCAGATAGCCGGTGAAGGCCAGAGCCAGCGTGAGCACCAGCAGGGCCAGCCCCACCAACCAGTTGAATTCGCGCGGCCTGCGATAGGCCGCGGTGTAAAAGACCCGGGCCATATGGAGCAGGGCGGTGACCACCATGACATTTCCCGCCCAGCGGTGGAGGTTGCGGATGAAGCGCCCGGTCGGCACCACGAAATGCAGGTCCTTGATGGACTCGTAGGCCACCCCCGGGTACGGTTTGTAATAGAACATCAGCAGCACGCCAGTGATGAGCGTGATCAGGAAGGCGGCGGCGCTGGCCACCCCGAGCCCCAGCGTGGTGGTCCAGCGCAGGCTCCAGCGGTGGACGCGCACCGGATGCAGGTGAAGGAACACGTTGCCGAAGACCGCCAATGCGCGAGCCCGGTCGCTCACCGGCTTGCCGCTGCGGAAGGCCGATTGGAGGAGTCTCCGCGGCGCATCGCGCAAGTTTCGGCGGAATTGTTCGACGGCGCTGGATGCGGCCTGTGACCGGCTCATGCGACAACCTTGGTCCCGGGCGGAACGGTCTGGGATTCATCCACCACGTACACGCCGCCGGCGGCGGTGACC
>JBMFPL010000103.1:4573-9875 GCA_049969115.1 Bryobacteraceae bacterium
AGCTTTCGGAGCCGGGCCTTTGATCACCGAGCCATCAGCAGCGTACCGTGAACCATGGCACGGGCAATCGAAACCGTGGGAGGACGCGCGCACGACGCATCCCAGATGCGTGCACACCCGCGAGATCGCCCACACGCCCCCGTCGTCGCGGAACAGCGCGACCGAACGGCCCGGGGGCAGGTAGGGCTCGCCGGCGGCCAGGGTTTCCGGAAGTACGACGCGGTATTTTCTCCCGGCGGACGCCAGCACGCCGGGTTTGGGCAGTCGCAGCATGCCGAAGGCGGCCAGCAACAAAGCCGCGGCCGCGCTCAGCAAGGACGCCAGACCCAGCACGTCACGCCGCGCCACCGGTTCGGGATCGAGGCGAGAGCGAGCTCCCGCAGCGCGAACCGTCATCGAGACCTCCACTCCATGCGGAACGTGATGCGTTCCATGGTGATGGCATCCGCGGGGCAGCGCATGGCGCACAGCGCGCAGCGGATGCAGCGATCTTCGTCTTTGAGGATGGCGGAGTTGGCTTCCCGGTCTGCGGCCGGACCCAAAAGTCGGGCGATGGCTTCTTCGAGCGCGGCGTCAGGCTCGAGCCAACTGAGTGGGGCCAGCTTCAGGCAGCGAGTGGGACAGACATCCACGCAGCCGCCGCAGAGGATGCAGCGACTGCCGTTGAAAACGGGGCTGACGCCACAGTCCAGACAGCGCGAGGCCTCGCGCATGGCTTGGGTGGCGTCGTAGCCGATCTCCACCAGCACGTCGGGGCGTTCCAAGCGTTTGTCCGCGGGCAGCACGGGCACCGCAACCCGACGCAGCGTTTCGTAGCCGGGCTCCCGGCGGTACCCTTCCAGCACCAGGTGAGTGGTCAACGGATCGGCTTCGAGCGTGCGCCCCGTCAGGAAGGTATAAACCGAGCGCGCCGCAGCCTTGCCCGAGGCGACTGCGTCGATCAGCAAGCGGGTTCCGTGCGCAAGGTCGCCGGCCACGAAGACGCCAGGTGCGGTAGTGGCCAGCGTCGCGGGATCCACTTTCGGCCAGCCGGACCGGAGGGTCTCGATGTCTTCGCCCCCGTCCTCCAGGAAGTCGAGCACAGGCGCCTGGCCCACCGCCAGGAGCACGGTGTCGCAGGGGATGGTTTCCCGGACGGCGTCGTCGAATTGGGGCGCGAACCTGCGCTGGTCGTCGTAGGCGCGCAGGCAACGACGCAGCAGGATGCCGCGTACGCCGCCGTCGCCGCCACGCAGGATCTCGACCGGTCCCCAGCCGTTCCAGCGCTCGATGCCCTCCTCGTCGCCGTCGAGGATTTCCAGCGTGTCGGCGGGCATTTCCTCTAGCGTTTCCAGCGAAACCAACCGCACGCACGCGGTGGCAGGCAGGCGCGCCGCAGTGCGGGCCGTGTCGTAAGCGATCTGACGCAGCACGGTGCGGGCCACGTCATAGGCCACATTGCCTCCCCCGATGACGACGATTTCCCGACCCAGATCGAGCGGCCGGCCCAGAGCCACGCTTCGCAGAAGATCCACGCCGCCGTAAACCCGCGGTCCGCGTTCCCCGGGCACACCCAGCCCGCGGGGCGATTTGGCGCCCACGGCGAGGATGACGGCGGCGTGCTCGCGACGCAACTGACGCAGGCTCACCTCCCGGCCTACCGTCACCCCGCAGTGGATCTCCACGCCCAGCGCCTGGATGACGGCCACTTCGCGCGCAATCAACTCGCGCGGCAACCGGTAGGCGGGGATGCCCACGGCGAGCATGCCCCCGGGCACCGGTTCGCTTTCGAAAACCACTGGCCGGAACCCGAGCAGGGCCAGATCGTGAGCTGCCGACAGGCCTGCCGGACCGGCCCCCACGATCGCGACTCTCTCGCCGCGGGCCGGCGGAACCCTCCCCTCGATGGAGGCACGCAGCAGAGCCGCCAGTTCCTCGGCATCGGCAGCGACCCTGGGGACGTAAGTGCGCACCGCCCGCCAGACCTCATCGGGTGGTCTCGCTTCCACGCCCGCCTGCTCGCAGGCAAAGCGCTTGAGCGCACGGATGGCCACCGGCCGATCCTCGGCCATGTACCAGCCGTCGTCATCGACGCGCGGGATGTGGCCGCGGCGGCAGGCAGCCTCGCAGGGGGCGCCGCAGATCCGCCCGCAGATGGAAGCGAAAGGATTGGGGCCGCGAGCGATCAAATAGGCTTCTTCGAAGCGGCCCTCAGCGATGGCGCGCACGTACCCCCGCGCGTCGGTGTGCACCGGGCAGGCCACCTGGCATGTGATGAGCGCGCGAAAGTGCTCCGAGCGGGGAAGTTCTGCCTTTAGGCGGATCATGGATCGCGCCGGCGCCAATCGGGACCGCAGAGCGGGATTGCCTGCCGGCTTGCTTCATGATCGGGTCTTCAGATTCGGTTGGCTGTGACTGCAGTCACATTTCCCGCGGCCTCGAGGTGAGCTATGCTGAGGGAAAACGCACCCTGCTCAGAGGGGCTGGAGTGGAAGCGAGATGGCTTACGTGATTGCGGAACCTTGCATCGAGACCAAAGACACTGCCTGCGTGGATGCTTGCCCGGTGGATTGCATTCACCCCAAAAAGGACGAGGGCGGATTCGACGAGGCGCCCATGCTCTACATAGACCCTCAAGAGTGCATCGATTGCGGCGCCTGCGTTCCGGTGTGTCCCGTCTCGGCGATTTTCGCCCTGGATGACCTGCCCGAGAAATGGGCTCACTACGCCCGCATCAACGCTGAGTACTACGGGCGGTAATAGGTGGCGGCAGCGGTTTCGGTCTCCCAGACCCTGACCCGGGCCAGCCGCACTCGGCCCGCGTGCCCGCTCGCTTGGAGGGCGTGCTCGATTTCCTGGTAGAAGTGCCGGGCCATGTTTTCGGCCGTAGGATTGACGCGGTCGAAAGGGGGAACGTCGTTCAGTAGCCGGTGGTCGAGCTGCTCGACAGCCGCCCTCAGCCACTGCTTGGCCTCGACAAAGTCAACCAGGAGCCCAGCGCCGTCCAGTCGTTCCCCTTGAAGTGTCACTTGCACCTTGTAATTGTGCCCGTGCACGTTCTCGCATTTGCCACGGTAGCCGCGGAGCGCGTGGGCGGCCGAAAAGGTTTCCTCCACGGAAATCTCAAACATGGAAAAATCTCTCCACGTCCTCGCGCCGCGCAGTGAAGGAGTACTCGGGCAGGCTGGCGAAAAATACGCGGCCGTAGCGCTGCCTGCTGATTCGATTATCCAACAACACCAGTACGCCCCGGTCGCTGGCAGAGCGGATCAGGCGGCCGAAGCCCTGTTTGAGGGTCAAAGCGGCTTGCGGGATCTGATACTCATAGAAGGGATCGCCGCCTTCCTCGCGAATGGCGCGGATGCGTGCCTCCACCACCGGGTCGGTGGGCACGGCGAACGGCAAGCGGTCCACGATCACGCAGCTCAACTGCTCGCCGGGAACGTCCACTCCCTGCCAGAAAGAGGCGGTGGCGAAAAGCACGCAATGGGGCGTGCTGCGGAACTGGTCGAGCAGCGCCGAGCGCGGCCCGGTTCCCTGGATCAGGCAAGGGTACTCCAGCGCGGGCGCAACCAGATCGTAAATCTGGCGCATCTGCTGGTAGCTGGTGAACAGAACGAAGGCGCGGCCGCGGCTGATGCGCAGGATGCGCAGGATCTCCTCCGCCGCCTCGCGGGCGAAGGGCGGCTCGCGCGGGTCGGGCAGGTGCTGGGGCACGTAGAGCAGGGCCTGACGGCGGTAATCGAAGTGGCCGGGCACGATGAGCGTCTCGGCCTCGCTCAGGCCGAGCCGCCGCTGGATGTACTCGAAGCTGCCGCCCACAGCGAGCGTGGCCGAGGTCAGGATCACCGTGTCCACGCGTGAGAACAGCTTCTCGGCGAGGATGGAGGACACGTCAATGGGAGTGGCCTGGAGGAAGCAGCCGCGGCCGCGGCGCTCGATCCAGTAGACGAAACTGCGATCGGCGGCTTCCATCCAGAAAGCGAGGTTGCGCGCAAGTTCAGCGGCGCGGCGCAGCAGAGGCGCCACTTCCTCGGGCGGGTTCTTGATCAGGCCCAGATGGCTGGCGGCAAGCTCGAGTGCGCGCAGCAGGTCGCGATACGCCTCGCCGTGCCTGGCCAGGAACTCCTCGTGCTCATGAAAGGCCCAGCGACCCTCTTCCTCGCCGAACAGGGCGAAGAAACGTGCGGCCAGCTCTTCCAGCCGCCCCAGGATGTGGTCCAGCTCGGCCGAGCCGAATTGCTTGCGGCGCGCCAGGGCGGCGATGTCCCGCCTCAGCTCCTGGAACTGGTAGTTGGAAATCTGCACGCCGAAGTATTGCCCGGCGACCTCCTCGATTTCGTGCGCCTCGTCAAAAACCACACCCGAGTACTCGGGGATGACCGAGCCGGCTTCGTTCTCCTTGAGCGCGAGGTCGGCGAAGAACAGGTGATGATTGACGATGATGATGTCGCTGGCCAGCGCGCGCTGATGCATGAGCGTGATGAAGCAGCGCTGGAACTGGGGACACTTCTGGCCGGGGCAGAGATCCCGGCGCGCATCCACTTTGTCCCAGACGGGGCTGTCTTCGGGAAGGTCGCGGATCTCGGCGCGGTCCCCGGTCTGCGTGGTTTTCTCCCACTCCCGGATGAGCTGGAAATCGGCTACCTCTTCCAGCCCATCCAGCAGCAGCTCCTTGTCGGCGTCGTAAATTTTCTGTCGGCAGGCGTAATTGTTGCGGCCCTTCATGTAACAGACGCTGAGCGGGCGGCCGAGATGTTTTTCCAGGAAGGGAATATCCTTGTAAAAAAGCTGGTCCTGGAGGTTCTTGGTTCCCGTTGAGATGACGATACGCTTGCCGGAAAGGATGGCTGGAACCAGGTAGGCCAGGGTCTTGCCGGTGCCGGTGCCCGCTTCCACGATCAGGTGACGGCCGCGCTGGAGGGCTTCCCAGACGGCCTCCGCCATCTGCACCTGGCCCGGGCGGTATTCGTAGTTGGGATGCCAGCGCGAGAGCGGTCCTTTGCGGGAAAAGAAATGCTGGACGGTGAGCTCGCGCGTGCGGCCAGGCATCGCCTTCTTCCAGTATAGGGAGGGCGACCTTCCCCGTTCAGGAGATCACCTCGAAATCCCAGCCGAAGCCGGCAGTATCGGATGGGCGCGTGTAAATGCCCTCGGGCCCGCGGGTAAGCTGGTTATCTTCTTCGTAGCGGCGGTAGACCTCGGGCGGCCCGCCCGGCGGCGGCATGAAAAGTTCTGCCCAGGGGCTGTTGGGCGTGGCCATGACCAGGTGCACGGCGTCGCGGCTGCCGCCTGCGTGCGGGATGACGGGAATGTCGTAGGC
>JBMFPL010000104.1:0-9803 GCA_049969115.1 Bryobacteraceae bacterium
AGGTGCGAGTTCAAAAACACAGTCACGCCGCGCTGTTCGAGCTCGCGCAGGATGGCGCGGATCTGCTGGCGGCCCACGGGATCTACCCCGTCGGTAGGCTCGTCCAGCAGCAGCAGCGCAGGCGAGTGCATCAGGGCCTGGGCCAGCCCGAGCCGCTGGAGCATGCCCTTGGAATAGCGTGAAAGCCGCACATTGGCCCACTCACGCAAGCCCACCAGCTCGAGAAGCTCAGAAACCCGGCGCCGGCGGGCCGCGGCGTCCATGCCCGAAAGCGCGCCCGCGAAATCGAGCAGGCCCGCGCCCGTCCAGTAGGCGGGCAGGCGGTGATTCTCCGGAAGGTAACCGGCGGCGCGCCGCGCTTCCGCACGGCGGGCATCCATCCCCAGCAGGCGCGCCGAGCCCGCGGTCGGCCGCACGATGTCGAGCAGCAGTTTGACGAACGTCGTCTTGCCCGCGCCGTTGGGCCCCAGCAATCCGAAACTGGAACCGCGGGGCACCCGCAGGCTCACGCCATCCACCGCGCGGACTTCGCGCCCTCGCCAGGCCCGCCGGTAAATGCGGGTCAGACCCTCGGTTTCGATGGCGGCGTCGGTAGCCATGCGCGGCAGAGCCTCAGGGTTGCTTTACGCTCACTTCACGGAAATATACGATGCTGCGGGCATCGTGGTTCTGCAAACCGATGTAGCCATACTCGGGCCGCGGCCCGCGCGCCGGCTCGTACCAGCGTTTGCGAGGCGGCACGGGTGAATCGGGCGAGAACTCGTTGACCTTGACACCGTTCAGGTAAACGATGGTTTTCAGGCCGTCGAGCACGATATCCATGATGTTCCACTCGCCAGCGGGCTTCTGCGGGCGGGCCAGAACCTTGCTCAGCGAGTAAAGGGAACCCGTGGCGTGCCACTCGTCGCCCGCGGCGTCAATCTGCACTTCGTAGCCGTTGTGAACCGCGTACCAGGGATCGGGCGGCGGCTCGGGCAAGCGAATGAACACGCCCGAATTGGCCCGCTCGGAGGCAGTCTTGAACACCACACGCAGCGTGGTGTTGCCGAATTTCTCCTTTTCGTAATAGAGCAGGCCCATGCCGCCCTCGGTCTTCAACATCCCGTTCTCGACCACGAAGCGGCCCGGCCCCACCATGCGCCAGCCAGCGAGATCCTTGCCGTTGAACAAGGGACGGAACTGCTGGGCGGCCAGGCTGGCGGCCAACGCCATCGCGAGCGCAGTCAGCCGACGCATCGTACGAACCCTCCTTTTCCAACCAGCATACCTGTGCGGCGCCCGGGCCATCATTCGGGCGGGATCTCGAAGCGCACCAGCTCGCTCCGGAAACCCCGCGTTTTCCATGCCCCGTAAATCACGCCCACCGCCAGCCAACTGGCGCCCGCTAGTTTCGCCGGCCAGCGCAAGTTCAGCCAGATGTAGCAGCAGATCAGAAAACCGGCCAGCGGCGGAAAAAAGTAGCGCAGTTTCTTTTCCCCGCGCACCCAATAACGCACGAACGCCGCCAGGTTCACGCCCATGAAGGCGATGAACGCGCCGAAATTCAGCAGCTCGGCGCCGAGCTGGTAGCTGAGCACGAATGCGCCTGCCAGGGCCAGCCCGCCCGTGAACAGCACCGCGTTGCGCGGGATGCGCCGCTTGAGATCCACGTAGGCGAAGAAGCGCCGGGGAATGGCGTTATCACGGCCCATACCGTAAAGCAGGCGCGCCGCGCCGAGCTGCGACCCCGTGCCGGAACCGATGGTCGCCACTAGCAGGGTGAGGTTGATCAAGTGGAACAGCCAGAATCCCCCGACCTCACCCGCCACGTGAACGTAGGCCGTGTCCACGTCGGGGAAGGGGCGATTGGTGGGCCAGACCAGTTGTGCCGCGTAGACCTCGAGCGAAGCCAGGATCCCGGTGACCAGACACGTCAGCACCGTGGCCAGCAGAACGTTCCGGCGCGGGTTTTCGACTTCCTCGCTGAGAGTGGAGATGCCATCGAAACCGATGTAAGTCAGGACCGCAATGGAGGTCCCCGTGAAGAGGGCCGAAAAGGAGAAAGTTTCCGGATTGTAGAAAGGCCGGATGAAATAAGAGGGGCCCGGCTGCGGCATTCCCAGCAAGTGCCGGATCACGGCGCCGAAGAAAATCAGGATCACCACGCCCATTCCTACGGCCAGCACGGCATTGGTCCGTGCCGAGGCCTTGATGCCGCGCAGATTCAGTCCGGTGAACAGCGAAGCGAAGAATACCGCCCAGACCGCGTAGGGAATCTCAGGGATGATGTTGCCCGCAGCCTTGCTGCACCAGATGGTGCAGATCAAGGGGTTGAGCATGTAATCCATGGCCATGCTCCAGCCCGTGATGTAGCCCAGTGCAGGGTGGAGCTCGCGGCCCACGTAAGTGAACGCGGACCCCGCAGCCGGGTAAGCGCGGGCCATGCGCCCGTAGCTGAGCGCGGTGAACAGCATGGCCACCATGGCGATGAGCACGGCCGTGACCACGTGCCCCCGCGCTTCCTGGTAGACCACGCCAAAAAGCGGCATGGGGGCGGTGGGCTGGATGACGATGATGCCGTAGAGCACCAGGTCCCACAAGCTCAGGGCGCGACGCAGTCGCGGGGCGGCGGCAACGGGCGGCGACGACATGGACTTCAATTGTCCCACGCGAGGGGCTCACGGGGAAACCGCGGCGGGCCGCCACCGCGGCCGTGCTGTTATCCTCATGGACAGGGTGGCTATCGCACGCCTGGCTCGTAGCATGATGGCCGCCGCTGTGCGCCGCGTCAACCGCGCCGGCCTGTATTTCCTGGCTGCCCTGGCGACGGTGACCGCGGCCGCAGGGGCCACCGGCAACAACCTGCTGTTTCTCATCCTTGCCGCCATGCTTTCCACCCTCATGATCTCGGACCTGATCAGCCGCCTCTCGCTGGCGGGCCTCGAGCTGGACTTCCTGCTGCCCGAGCACATCAGCGCCCACCGACCTGTGCAAGCGCGGCTTCAGGTGCGGAACCTGAAACGGTGGATGCCGTCGTTTTCCCTCCACTTGAGCGGGCGCCACGACGAAGCCTTTTCCTCGCCTGTCTACCTGCCCGTCCTGCCCGGCGGAGCACGCATCGAGCAGCCGGTGGAGATCTGTTTCCTGCGCCGCGGCCTGCACCGCAGCGGCAGCTTCCGCTTCTCCACCAGTTTCCCTTTCGGCTTTCTGGAACGCAGCGCGGAGGTCACTCTCGCCACGCAAGTCCTGGTCTATCCGCGAACCGATCCCCAGCCGGGCTTCGAAGAACTCCTGGTTTCGCTGCGAGGCGAGCTCGAAGCGCAGGCGCGTGGCCGCGGCCAGGATTTTTACCGCATCCGGCCTTACCAACCCTTGGAAAGCGCCCGTCATGTGGACTGGAAGGCGACGGCTCACACCGGCCAGTTGCAGGTGCGCGAGTTCGCGCGCGAGCAGGACAGGCTGCTGGAGATCTTCCTGGACCTCGATGTGCCGCCCGGCCGCGAAGACTGGTTCGAAAAGGCGGTGGAATGCTGCGCGTTTCTGGTCTGGCGGCTCAGCGAGCGCGCCATGCGGCTGCGTTTCCGCACGCAGCGCTTCGAAATCGTGCTCCCGGAGATGGGCGACGCCTGCGACGTGCTCCGCTACCTGGCGCTGGTGACACCCTCCCGCGGGCAACCGCCTGTGCCGCGTTCGGAGGCCGATTGCTCGTTGGTGATCTTCAGCGCCAGGCCCGAGCGCGAGTTGCATGAGCTGGGTTGGATCCAGGCGCGCATTATCGGCCCTGGCGAACTGACGGCGGCTGCGCGCTGACCAGGCGGCCCCCCTCCCGCAGGCCGGCTTCGCGAGCGAGCAAACGCAAACCGGGCCAGAGTCGTAGCCCGCTTCGCCCGGCCGGCATTGACAGCCTTCCAGTCTCCTTGTTAGCCTTCAGTCTTGATGCCCGCTGCCGGCGATCTCAGACGAACGCCGCTCTACGAGCTCCACCGCGAACTGGGAGCGCGCATGGTCGAGTTCGGCGGCTGGGAAATGCCGGTGCAGTACTCCGGCATCGTCGACGAACACCTCGCCGTGCGCCGCGCCGTAGGCCTGTTCGATGTCAGCCACATGGGCGAGATCGAAATCCGCGGGCCGGAAGCCCTGGCGCTGGTCGAATACGTGACCACCAACCAGGCGAGCCGCCTAGCAACCGGGCAGGCGCAGTACTCGGCCATGCTTTACGATCACGGCGGGTTCGTGGACGATCTGCTAGTGCACAAGGTGGCCGACGACCACTACTTCCTGTGCATCAACGCCTCCAATCAGGAGAAGGACTACCGCCACATCCTGCGCTACAACCGGTTCCGCACCGAGGTCGAGTTCGCCAGCGCCCGCTATGCTCAGCTCGCCTTGCAGGGACCGCGCGCGCTGGAAACCCTGGCGCGGCTGACCACGACCGATCTCGTCGGTATCCGTTACTACCACTTCACGGAGGGCGAAGTCGGCGGCGTCCCCGCGCGCATCGCGCGGACTGGTTACACCGGCGAGGACGGCTTCGAGCTTTACCTCGCGCCCCAACACGCGCCGCGCATCTTCCGTGAGCTGCTGCGCGCGGGCGAGGACTTCGGCATCCGCCCCTGCGGCTTGGGCGCCCGCAACACGCTGCGGCTGGAGGCCAAAATGGCGCTCTATGGCCACGAAATTGACGCCACCGTCAGGCCGCCCGAAGCGGACCTGGACTGGATCGTGAAAATGAACAAGGGCGAATTCGTGGGCCGCGCGGCGCTGGAGCGGCTGGCGGCGACGGGGATCCGGCGCAAGCTGGTGGGCTTCGAGATGCGCGAGCGCGTGATCGCGCGCGACGGCTACCCGGTTTATGTGGACGGGCGGCCGGCGGGCTGGGTGACCAGCGGCGGGCCGGCGCCCTACCTGAACAAAAACATCGGATTGTGTTTCCTGCCCGTGGAGTTCGCCTCCCCCGGGCGCACCATCCACATCGGCATCCGCGGGCGGCTGGCCGAGGCGCTCACCGTGCGCACCCCTTTTTACAAAAGACCGAAAACCAACCAGTGAGGGACCATGTACCCGCAGGATTTCAAGTACACCCGCGAGCATGAATGGGTCAGGGTGGAAGGCGACGTGGGCGTGGTGGGAATCACCTTCCACGCCCAGCAAGCCCTGGGCGACATCGTCTATGTCGAGCTGCCCAAGGTGGGCACGCAGGCCGTGCAGGGCAAGCCCCTGGGTACGGTGGAGTCCGTCAAGGCGGTCTCGGATATTTACTCGCCGGTCTCGGGCGAGGTGATCGAGGTCAACCAGACTCTAGTGGAGACCCCGGAGCTGCTCAATCGCGATCCCCACGGCGCCGCCTGGCTGGCCAAGATCCGGCTGAGCGCGCCGGAAGAGCTCGACAATCTTCTGGACGCCGCGCAGTACGAGGCACTGATCGCCGAGGAAAGCTGAAGTGCGCTTCCTGCCCAAATCGGACCAAGAGCGCCGCCAGATGCTGGAAGCGCTCGGGCTGGAATCCGCCGAGCAACTGTTCGCGCAGATCCCGCCCGAGCTGCGCCTCAAGCGGCCGCTGGCGCTGGAGCCGGGCAAGTCCGAATTCGAAGTTCTTCAGTTCATGCGCGAGTGCGGCCGCCGCAACCAGATCGGTCGCGCCTGTTTTCTGGGGGCCGGCGCGTATTATCATTACCGGCCCGCGGTGGTGGATGCGTTGGCCTCGCGCGCCGAGTTCCTCACGGCTTACACCCCTTACCAACCCGAAATCTCGCAGGGGCTGCTCACCGCCATCTTCGAATTCCAGACCATGATCTGCCAGTTGACCGGCATGGACGTGGCCAACGCCTCCATGTACGACGGCTCCACGGCCATGACCGAGGCTGCGCTCATGGCCCGGCGCATCACTGGTCGTGAGCACGTGGTGGTGGCCGCCTCCGTTCATCCCGAATATCGCGAGGTGCTGCGCACCTACGCCCACAACCAGGCCATCCGCATCCGCGAGATCCCATACTGTGCAGAAGCGGGCACGGCGGATCCGGCGTCGGTGACGGCGCAGGTGGACGACAACACGGCGGCGGTCATCGTCCAGTCGCCCAACTTCTTCGGCCTGCTGGAACCTCTGCGGGAGCTGGCGCGCGCGGCGCACGCCCGCGGCGCCCTGTTCATTCACATCGTCACCGAACCCGTTTCGCTGGGCCTGCTGGCGCCCTGCCAGGAAGCCGACATCGTGGCCGCTGAGCTGCAATCCTTCGCGCTGCCTCCCAGCTATGGCGGCCCCTACGCGGGCGTGATCGCCACCCGCGAGCAGTTCGTCCGCCAGTTGCCGGGCCGCCTGGTGGGCCAGACCACCGACACCCGCGGCAACCGCGCCTTCTGCCTGACGCTGGCCACCCGTGAGCAGCATATCCGCCGCGAAAAGGCGACCTCGAACATCTGCACCAACCAGGCCCTGGTGGCCCTGATGGCGACCATCTTCATGACCGCCCTGGGCAAACAGGGCCTGCGCGAGCTGGCCGAGCAGAATCTGGCCAAGGCGCATTACCTGGCGGCCCGGCTGGAGCCGCGCTTCCGTGCGCCCTTCTTCAACGAATTCGTGGTGCGCTGCAACGGGCGCCCGCCCGAAAGCATCAACCGCGCGCTGGCCGCACGCGGCATCATCGGCGGCCTGCCGCTGGGTCGCTTTTATCCCGAGCTGGGCGACTCGATGCTGCTGTGTGTGACCGAAACGATCCGCAGAGAGCACATGGACGAACTGGCCCAGATCTTCGGCGAGGGAGCGAAACCGTGACGGGCAAGGCATGCAGCCACATCGTCCAAGACGAACCGCTGGTCTTCGCAATCAGTTCGCCGGGCAAGCGCGGCTACCAGTTGCCTCCGCTGGACGTGCCTCAGGTGGATCCGGCGCAGGCGCTCGGGCCGGCCAGCGTCAGGCAGGATATCGAAGGCTTCCCCGAGCTTAGCGAAGTCGAGGTGGTGCGGCACTTCACCCGCCTCTCCACCTGGAACTACGCCATTGACCTCGGCATGTACCCGCTCGGCTCCTGCACCATGAAGTACAACCCGCGGGCCAACGAGGTCGCAGCCAGCGTCGAGGGGCTGGCGTGGGCGCATCCCTACCAACCCGAGGAGACGGTCCAGGGCTGCCTGGAGATCATAGCCCGCCTGGAGCAGGCGTTGGCCGAGATCACTGGCATGGACGCGGTCTCGCTCCAGCCGGCCGCGGGCGCGCACGGCGAGCTGACGGGCATCCTGCTTATCCGCGCCCTGCTGACCAGCCGCGGCAATCCGCGGCGCAAGATTCTCATCCCGGATTCGGCTCACGGCACCAATCCCGCCACCGCGACCATCGCCGGTTACACGGTGGAAAACATCCGCTCCAACGAGAAGGGGATGATTGACATCGAGGCCTTCCCCTCGCTGGTCACCGAGGACGTGGCCGCGCTGATGATCACCAATCCCAACACGCTGGGCGTCTTCGAAGTCAACATCGCGCGCATCGCCGAAATCTTGCACTCCAAGGGTGCGCTGCTGTACATGGATGGCGCCAACATGAACGCGCTGGTGGGGATCACGCGGCCAGGCGATGCGGGCGTGGACGTGCTCCACCTGAACCTGCACAAAACCTTCTCCACCCCGCACGGGGGCGGCGGCCCGGGCAGCGGGCCCGTGGCTGTCAAGAAAGAGCTGGAACCGTTCCTTCCCAAGCCGCGGCTCAAGCGGGTCAACGGCCGGTGGCGCTGGGATTACGACCGCCCGCAATCCATCGGGCGCGTGCGCGCCTTCTACGGCAACTTCTCCGTTCTGGTCCGCGCGCTGGCCTACATTATGGCGTGCGGCCCCGAAGGACTGCGCGCTGCCGCCGTGGACGCGGTGCTCAACTCCAACTACGTGCGCAAAGCGCTAGAGCCTTACTACGATCTGCCCCACAAAGAGCCTTCCATGCACGAGTGCGTGTTCAGCGACCGCCGGCAGGCCCAGCGCGGCGTGCGCACCATGGACATCGCCAAGCGTCTCATTGATTACGGCTTCCATCCCTACACCGTGGCCTTCCCCCTCATCGTGCCCGGCGCGCTCATGATCGAACCTACCGAAAGCGAGAGCCGTCGCGAGCTCGATCTGTTCATCGAGGCCATGATCGCTATCGCTCGGGAGGCCGAACAGAACCCCGAGCTGGTGCGCACCGCGCCGCACACCACGCGCACCAGCCGCGTAGACGAGGCGACCGCGGCGCGCAAGCCGGTGTTGCGCTGGCGGCCAGGCAAGTAGTGTCGCGCGGCCTGCTCCTGCTCTTCGCCTTCGTCCTGCTGCTACGCCTGCCGTTTCTCCATCAGGCCATCCAAGGCGACGACATCTATTACCTGGCCGGCGCGGAGCACGCGCAGGTGGATCCCTTGCACCCCACACACGCGCACTACGTCTTTCTGGGCCAGGTGGTGGAAATGCAAGGACACCCGCACCCGCCCCTCAACGCGTGGTTCTTGGGATTGCTGCTGGCCGTGCTCGGCGACGTCTACGAAATCCCGTACCACGCGGCCTATGTGCTGTTCTCGCTGCTGGCTGCGGCAGCGGCGTGGTCGCTGGCGCGGCGATTCTGTTCGCGACCCCTGGAGGCCGCGCTGCTCACACTGGCCGCGCCCGCTTTCCTGGTCAACGGCAACTCGCTCGAAGCAGACGTGCCCCTGATGGCGTTCTGGCTTGCCGCCGCCGCGTCCTTCGCGAAGGCCGTGGACGCCCGCTCGGCCCGCTGGCTCGCCGTCTCCGGGGCCGCCATGGCGCTGGCGGCGCTGACTGGCTACCAGTCGGTTGTGCTGGTGCCGGTTCTCGGGCTCTATCTGTGGCAACGAGGACGCTCCTGGCAATGGGGATGGGTCGCGATTCCCACGCCCTTCATCGTCATCCTCGCCTGGCAGTTGTTGGAGCGTCTCGCCACGGGCAAGCTTCCCGCCGTCATTCTCGCGGGTTTCTTCCAGACCTATGGATTGCAGAGCTTGCAACGCAAACTGGCCAACGCTGCGGCTCTGACCGCCCATCTGGGATGGATCGTGTTCCCGCCGCTGGCGCTGGCGGCTTTCGCTGCCGGGCGCGCGGGCTGGATCGTCGCGGCAGCAGCGGCGGGCGCTGCGGCATGGTTCGACCCGCACCCGCTCTTCTGGTTTTCCTTTGGCGCCGGCGCGCTCGTGCTGTTCCGGCTCGGCTCGATCGCCGCCCGCCGCGGGAACCCGGACGAGCGGTTCCTGGCGTGCTGGGCGCTCGTGTTCTTCGCGGCCGCGCTGGCGCTTTTCTTCGCCGGTTCAGCGCGGTATTTGCTGCCCCTGGCCGCGCCGGTGGCTCTGCTGGCGGCGCGGCAACTGGAAAACCGCCCGCTGTGGATCCGCGCCGGCGCCGTGTGCCAGCTTGCCATCGGGCTGGCGCTCGCCTGGGTCAACTACCAACACTGGGACGGCTACCGGCAGTTCGCCCGCGCCCTCGCCCCCGAGTGCCTCACGCGCAGGGTGTGGATCAACGGCGAGTGGGGTTTGCGCTTTTATCTGGAGTCCGAGGGCGGCTTGCCGCTGGTGCGCGGTCAGGCCGTGCAGCCGGGCGAGATCGTCGTCACCAGCCGTCTGGCCTACCCGGTCCCCTTCACCACCGGCGGCGGCGCGCCCGCACTGCTGCTGGAACGGACCATCCAGCCCTCGCTGCCGCTGCGTCTGATCGGCCTGGGGGCGCGTTCGGCCTGGTCCTCGGCCTCGTTCGGCTTGCGGCCATTCGACTGGCGCGCCGGCCCGGTCGACGTCGTGCGCGCAGACCTAATTGTCGAGCGTCCGCCCGTGCTGGAGCGGCTGCCCATGAACTCCCCCGAA